>DAOUCS010000177.1:0-42279 GCA_034431815.1 Dehalococcoidia bacterium | reverse complement strand
AGCGCGCGTCGGGAAGCTCCGCGCTACCCTGGATCGTGGTCGGAGCGGCCGCAGGGGCGAGCGCGGCGAGCCTCATCTCGCTCGCCGGCCGGTCCGGCCGGTGGAAACAGATGCTGGCAAAGGTTCGGCGGCGTGCCGGTTGAACGGCTGCAAAAGATCCTGTCGCACGCAGGCGTCGCTTCCCGGAGGGTGGCCGAGCAGCTCATCCTCGAGGGCCGCGTAGCGGTGAACGGCGTCGTGCAAACGAAGCTCGGCTCGCGAGCCGACCCGGAGCGCGACGAGATCACCGTCGACGGCGTACCCATCGACCGGCGCCGCTACCGGTACATCATCCTCAACAAGCCCGCCGGGGTCGTGACGACCGCGGCCGATGATCGCGGCCGCACCACGGTCCTCGACCTGCTGCCGGCGGAGCTGCGGGGCCTCCACCCCGTGGGGCGCCTCGACATGGAGAGCGAGGGGCTCCTCATCCTCACGAACGACGGCCACCTCACGAACTTGCTCACCCACCCGCGGCATGCGGTCGAAAAGGAGTACCTCGTCGCCGTAGATGCGCCGCTTTCGAAAGCGGCGATGCAGCGGATGGTGCGGGGTATCGAAGACGGGGGCGAGCTGCTTAGCGCCGCGGCGGTAGCGCCCGTGCGTCCTCCCGACCGTCAGAACTGGCCGGGGCAAGCGTGGCTGGTCGTCACGCTCCGCGAAGGGAAGAAGCGGGAGATCCGCCGGATGCTCCGTGCGCTCGGACGGGACGTCCTCAGGCTGCAGCGCATCCGCATCGGCCCCGTGCACCTCGGCTCCCTTCCGCCCGGCGCCTGGAGGGAACTGACCGACGTCGAAGTGGCGAAGCTGTACGCCTCGGCGGTGTACCCCTCGCCCTTGGGAGGCCCCTTGCCCGCCGGGCCTCAGCCCCTACCATCGCGGGGGAGATGAGCGCACCCTGCCCCCAGGTCATCGCCATCGACGGTCCAGCTGCGTCAGGGAAGAGCACCCTCGGGCGCGAGCTTGCCGCGCGCTTCGGCTACGACTTCCTCGACACGGGGATGCTGTACCGCGCCGTGACGCTCGCGGCCATCGAGCGGGGAGTGTCCCCAGACGACACCGCCTGCGCTGAATTCGTCCGGCGCATCCGAATCGAGATTCGCCGCGGCAACCCCTCCCGGGTGCTCGTGGACGGCGTGGACGTCAGCGACCGGCTGCGCGAACCGCGGGTTGAGGACCAGGTGAGCCTCTACAGCGCGCTGCCGTCGGTGCGGGCTGCGCTCCTGCCGCTCCAGCGGGAGTTCGCGGCAGCGGGGCGCGCGATCCTCGCCGGACGGGATATCGGAACCGTGGTGCTGCCCGACGCTCCGGCAAAGATCTTCCTGCAGGCCAGTGCCGAGGCTCGGGCCGCCCGCCGCAGCCTCCAGGCGAACTCGTGGGGCGTGATCCAGGACAGCGCTGGGGCTGCCCGCGACATCCTTCGCCGCGACTCCATCGATTCGTCGCGGGAACTGGCGCCCCTCCAGCCGGCCCCGGATGCCATCGTCATCGACACTACCGATCACGCGTTCGAGACCGTCCTCGCCCTGGCACTGGAGGCGCTGGGATGCGCCGCACGCTGAGAAGCCTCCGCTGGGAGTCCTTCGTGCCTCCCTTCTACTGGGGGGCGACGCATCTCCTCCGCTTGCTGCTCGTCCTCCTCGCGCGCTGGGAAGTCCGCGGGCGGGAGCGCGTGCCCAGGCATGGTCCGCTCATCGTGGTGGCGAACCACCTTTCGAACGCCGATCCGCCCATCCTCGCTGCGGCGGTGCTGTACCGGCGGATCCGGTACATGGCCAAAGTCGAGCTCTTCCGCTTCCCCATCGGCATCGTCATGCGCCTCTACGGGGCGTTCCCCGTCCGCCGGTTCGAAGCCGACGCCCGCGCGCTTCTCGCAGCGGAACGGATCCTGCGCCACGGCGGCGCCCTCGGGATGTTCCCAGAGGGCCACCGCAGCAGAACAGGCTACATCGGTAAGCCGCGCCCAGGCACGGCTCTCGTCGCCTTGCGGACAGGAGCGGTCGTGCTGCCCTGCGCGATCGAAGGCACCGAACAGCTCCGAAACCCTCTGGCCGTCCTCCGGCGCCCGCGCATTGCCGTGACCATCGGCGAGCCGTTCTCCCTCGAGCAGGTGAAGCGGCCCAGCGAGGCCGATGTAAGCGAGGCCACACGGAGGATTTTCGAAGCCATTACAGCGCTGTTACCGGCCAAGTACCTCGGTCCCTATACTGGAGCCGAGGCACCCCACGATGGTTCAGATCCTCCGCGCGACTGACATGGGCTTCTGCATGGGCGTTCGGCGCGCGGTGGAGATCATGCAGCAAGCAGCCCGGCCCGACTCGCCCGTCTACTCGCTCGGCGAAGTCGTGCACAACCCCCACGTCGTCCGCCGGCTCGAAGAGGTGGGGGTCCGTCCGCTTCCGGGCCCGGACGTGCTCGACGGGAACATCGGGAGCGAAGCTGCGCGCATTGCCGCGGGGCACCCGGTGGCGATAACCGCCCACGGCGTCGGCTTGAGGGTGCTCGAGGACCTTCGCGCCAGGGGCCTGCCCATCGTCGATACCACTTGCCCGATCGTCACCCGCGCCCAGCGATACGCCCTGAAGTTCGTGCGCGACGGATACCACGTACTCATCTTCGGCGACCCCGGACACAAGGAGGTGCGCGGCATCGTCGGTTGGGCAGTCGACGCGGCGGGGGTGAGCCGGGCGACGGTCGCGGAATCGCCGGCACTCGATCGGTTGCGGGCCCTCATCGCCGAATTTCCGGGCGGCTTCCCGTCCAAGGTGGGCGTGATGGCCCAGACGACGCACAAGATGGAGGACTTCGCCCGCTTCGTCGCCAACCTCATGCTCCTTCAGCGCGAGCGGAACTTCGAGCTCCACGTGGTGAACACGCTCTGCCACGCAACGACCGGCCAGCAGGAGGCCGCCGCTCGCCTCGCACGACAGGTCGACGTCATGATCGTGGTGGGCGGCCGGAAGAGCGCCAACACGCGGCACCTGCGGGAGGTGTGCGAGGAGCAGGGTACGCCCGCCTACCACGTCGAGGGACCCGACGACCTCCAGCCGTCCTGGTTCGAGCGCGTCGAGCGGGTCGGCATCACGGCCGGCGCCTCGACGCCCGACGAGTCGGTGGACGCCGTCGAAGCGCGGATCCGCGAACTGCTGCACGCATGAGCTCGCCGCCGATCGCGCGCGTTCGGCCGGGTTCGCTCGCCGACCTCGCCGGCATCCGGCCCGGCGACCGGCTCCTGCGCATCGCCGGGTGCGAGCCCCGCGACGTGATCGACGTCCTGTTCTGGCAAGCCGAACCCGTCGTCTCCGTGCTCATCGAGAAGGCGGACGGCCGCGTCGAGGAGCTCGTCTTCGAGAAGCACCCGGACGAGGATCTCGGGCTCGAGTGGGACATCGCCACCTGGGACGGGATTCGCCTCTGCAACAACAACTGCTTCTTCTGCTTCCTCAAGGGCCTGCCGAAGGGGCTGCGGCGTACCCTCTACCTGAAGGATGATGACTACCGGCTCTCCTTCCTCCACGGGAACTTCGTCACGCTCACCAACCTCACCGAGGCGGACTGGGAGCGCCTCGCCGAGCAGCGGCTGAGCCCTTTGCATGTCTCCGTCCACGCGACGGACCCGGCGCTGCGGCGGCGCATGCTGAAGAATCCAGACGCTCCCGACATCTGCGAACAGCTCCGCCGCTTGGGAGTGCTCGGCATCCAGTGCCACACCCAAATCGTGGTGTGTCCTGGCGTCAACGACGGCGATCACCTTCGCCGCTCGCTCCGGGACCTGCTCGACTTGCACCCGACCGTGCTCACCGTCGCCGTCGTGCCCGTCGGGGCCAGCCCCTTGCTGGAAGAGCGCGCAGCGACGCGCGAGGGCCTGACCCTCGAGCCGCCGACGCGTGAATACGCGCGCGCGGTCGTCGAACTGGTGCGTCCCTTCCAGCGCGAGGCGCGACGCCGGTTCGGCCGTACGGTGGTGCAGCTCGCCGACGAGTACTACCTCGCCGCGGGCGAGAAGGTGCCGGGCGCAGCGGCGTACGACGGTTTCCCGCAATACGAGAACGGCATCGGTATGGTGCGGGTCCTGCTGGACGACTGGCACCGCCTGCGCGCTCGCCTCCGGCGGCGGCCCGTCTGCAGCCGGTTTCCACGCGCCGTCATCGCCACCGGGACGCTCGTTGCCCCCACGATTGCGGCCACCGCCGCCGAATTCGCCTGCCTCACCGGCACCGAGCTCGACGTGGTGGCCGTCCCCAACCGTGCTTTCGGAGAACGCGTGAACGCTGCCGGCCTCATCCCCGGACGGGACTATCTCGCGGCCCTCGCGGACCGAAGCGAACCGCTGGTCATCGTCCCCCGAACAAGCCTCGACTATTACGGTCGGCACTTCCTCGACTCGCTGGGCGCCGAGGAGTTCGCTGCGCGGCTGGACCGTCCGGTGGCATTCGTCGATTCGTGGACCGACGTGCTCCGGGCCCTTGTCCATGGGCCTCAGCCTCCGCTGCGGAATTCCGCCCCCAACGGAATCCACTGGGCCCTCCCCGACGAGGCGGCCTCGGTCGAACCGGCGGCCGTTCGCTAGACTCAGAGCATGCCGCGGGTCCGCGTCGAGCCTTCAGGCATCGAATTCGAGGCCCGGCCAGGTCAGACCGTTGCCGAGGCGGCTTTCGCCCAGGGCTACTACTGGCCGGTCGGTTGCGACTTCCTGGGACAGTGTTCGAACTGCGCCATGGAGGTCATCTCGGGGCTCGGCCGGCTCAGCCGCATGGGCCGGACCGAGCGGTACAACCTGCTCCGCCAGCGGGGGCCGCGCGCTCGAAGATCCGCGACTCCGGCTTGCCTGCCAAGCGGGCGTCTACGGGGACGTGGTGGTGAGGAAGCCGGGCGTGCGGCCGGATACGATCTGTAAGCGGGGCACGCCGCACCGCCGCGGCATCGATTTTCCTTATCGAACTGCCGCCGTACGCTTCATGATCAGCAGCGGGCGTTTCGGCTCGTGCGAACGGTTGCCCCTGGATCCTGCGGAGCCATCGGGCGGAGGAACATCCGTGGAACTGGCACAGTTGGAAGCATTCCTGCAGGTCGCGCACCACAAGTCGTTCAGCCGCGCGGCAGAGGCGCTCTTTCTCACGCAGCCGTCGGTAACGGCGCGCATCCAGTCGCTGGAACGCGAACTCGGTGAACGTCTGTTCGAGCGGTCCGGCCGCACCGTCACGCTCACGGACGCGGGGCTTGCATTTCTCCCGCACGCCCAACGGGCGCTCACCGCCGTCCAGGAGGGGGCCGATGCCATCGACGCTGTGCGGCACGGCGATGTCGGCAACATCCGTCTCGGCGCGTCGTCCAGCATCGGCACCTACGTCCTGCCCGGTTTGCTCAAGCGGTTCCGCGAGCGCCGCCCCCGTGTCCACGTCCACCTCGTGACGGGGCAGTCGGAGAACGTCATCGAGCAGCTGCTCACGGGCGTCATCCACCTCGCCATCTGCAGGCTCTCGGCCCACCCCGATCTCGAGTCCGTGCACTTGTACAACGACGACCTCGTGCTCGTGGTTTCGCCGGAGCACCCCTTCGCCAAGCGTCCCGGGGTGACGCTCGCTGAGGCCGGGCGCGAGCCGTTCCTTTTCTTCGAAAAGAGCTCCAGCTACTACACACTAGTGCTCTCGGTCTTCCTCCGCGCCGGGGTATCGCCGGAGTCGACCATTGAGCTGGATTCGTTCGAAGCCATGAAGCGGATGGTCGAGGCGGGCTTGGGCATCACGCTGCTGCCCGCTGTGGCCGTCCGGCACGAGCTCGACGAGGGCCGCCTGGTGAGCGTTCCCATCACCGATATGGAGCAGCCACCCCAGCGGGAAGTCGGCGTCCACTTCCTGCGGAATCGCCGATTCTCGCCCCCGGTGCGCGAGTTCCTCGATCTCGTCCTGTCGCACTTCGGCGCCCAGCGGCGGCCGGCGGCCCGCTGACGCTCGCCCCACGGCAGGAACGCGCCTAGACTGACCGTGAAGCGATGATTTCGAGCATCCTCCTCGCCGCTGGGCTGTCGAGCCGCATGGGCCGCCCGAAGGCGCTCCTCGACTGGGGCGGAACCCCGCTCGTCCGGTACCAGATCGAGCAGCTCAAGGGCGCCGGGGCCGACGAGGTCATCGTGGTCCTCGGCTACCGCGCGGACGAAATCCACCGGGCCATTCGCGACATGCCGATACGGGTCATGTTCAACCCGCGCTACCAATTCGGACGCGCGGGTTCTCTACGCCTCGGGGCAAAAGCCGCGAACCGCGATGCGGCGGCGATCATCGTTCTGAACGTGGACCAGCCGCGGCCGGCGAGCTTCATCAGGGAGCTGCTGGAGGCCCATGACACGGCCGCGGCGGCAACGGTACCCGTTTCCGGAGGCCATCGCGGACATCCGGTCATCGTCTCCGGGTGGCTCCGACCCGAGCTGCTTGCCGCAGACGACGAATCGGAGGGGCTCCGAGGGATCCTCGTCCGCCACGCGTCCGAGGTGCGGGAGCACCCCACCAGTGACCTCTGCCTCCTCGACATCAACACGCCCGAGGAGTACGAGGAGGCGTTGCGGCTCTTCGCCCTTGCTCGCTAGACCGCCGTACGGCCGTCGCGTCGCCGCCGTCTTCGACCTGGAAGGGCTGCTGGTCGACCTCCGCCCCGCCTGGGCCTTCGCAATCGAGCAGGCAGTCGCGGCCGTGACCGGCCGGCGCGTCGACGCCCGCGCCCTCGCCGACGAGTACTCGTGGAGACCGTGGGCGCATGCACTCGCCGTGCTGTTGCCCGACCACGAGTTCGCGCGACGGGCGGAAGCGATCTGCGCACGGCTCTTCGCCACAAGCGCCCTGAAGCGGATCGCCGTGCCGGAGGGTCTCGGGATGGCGCTCGATGCCCTGCGCGAGGCGAGGGTCGAGCTCGGCGCGGTCAGCCGCCAGCCCCATCGCCTTGCGGTCCGCCAGCTCGAAGCGACGGGGCTAGAGCGTTTCTTCGCCGTGCTATCGCCCACGGACGACGGTGCCCGATGGGATGCCGCGGCCCGAATCCGCCAGTGCCTCGACTACTTGGGGGTCGAGGCCGGCAACTCCCTCTTCGTGACTGCGGACGGCGACGCCGCTCAGCGTGCCGACGCCGCCGGAATTCCCACCCTCGCCGTGGAGCTGGATCCCGGCGAGCGGGCGCCGCGCCTTCCCCCCGGGCTGGCCCGGCGGGTCACGGCAATCCTCGCAGCCGGCGCCTAGCTATCGTCGTCCGCGGGCAGGGGCTCGACGAGCTTGTGGCAGCCGGGACAGTACGTGCGCGATCGCGCCGATGTGAAGCGAAGGGCGCATTCAGGGCAGATGACCGGGCGGCGCATGGACCTCTCCTCGTTTGCCTATGGTTCGATACCAGTGTCGTATAGGTCGGCCCGCCGAGGTAGAGCGAAGTTCGTATCGTACCGGTGACAGCTATGTGTCTGGCCTATGGATCGATAGGTAGGGCCGAGGTTTGCCCGCCAGCGCGTAGCCCGCTCGGCCATTGGCCGTTACCCTGGCCCCGAGGAATCGCTGGCAGAGGAGCACGCCGTGGCAACGAAAGTCGGAATCAACGGCTTCGGACGCATCGGCCGTCAGGTCTTCAAGGCCATCGCCGAGCGGTACCCCGAGACCCTCGAGGTGGTGGCCATCAACGACCTCTTCCCTCCCGAGGTAAACGCCAACCTGCTGAAGTACGACTCGAACTACGGCACCTGGGAGCGTGACATCCGCCCAGGGCCCGACGCGATCGTCGTCGACGGCCGCGAGGTGAAGGTGTTCGCCGAGCGCGACCCCGGCGCCATTCCCTGGGGAACGCTGGGCGTCGACATCGTCATCGAATCGACGGGGCTCTTCACCGACGCGACGAAGGCCGCCGCTCACCGGCGCGACACCGTCAAGAAGGTCATCATCAGTGCCCCGGCGAAGAACGAGGACGTGACCATCGTTCTTGCCGTCAACCAGGAGAAGTACGACCCGTCCCGGCACCACATCATTTCCAACGCGAGCTGCACCACGAACGGCCTCGCCCCGGTGGTCAAAGTCCTCGTCGACACGCTGGGCATCGAGAAGGGTCAGATGACCACGATCCACTCGTATACCAACTCGCAGCAGATCCTCGACCGGGCATCGCCGGGGGGCGATCTCCGCGAGATGCGTGCGGGCGCTCTCAACATCGTCCCGACCTCGACCGGCGCCGCGCGTGCCCTGAAGCTGGTCATTCCGGAAGTGGAGGGCAAGCTCGACGGGCTCGCTTACCGCGTTCCCACGCCGACGGTCTCTATCGTCGAAGTGGTCGCCCTCACCCAGAAATCCACCACGAAGGACGAGCTGAACGGCATCCTGCGCGAGGCGTCCCTCGAGAAGATGAAGGGGATTCTGGGCTACACCGAGGACCCTGTGGTCTCGATGGACTTGAAAGGTGACGACCGGTCGTCGATCGTCGACGGGCTTTGTACCAACGTCGTGGGCGGCAACCTGGTGAAGGTGGCAGCCTGGTACGACAACGAGTGGGGGTACGCCTGCCGGCTTGCCGACCTGTGCGCCTTCGTCGCCGGCAAGGGCCTGTGAGCGACTGAATCGGCGTCCTGACGTATCTTCCACGGGGAGCGCAGCGCGGCCCTTCGAGCCCTTGCGCATCCGTGACCGTGGGGGGTCCCGTGGCGGGCATCCTGCGTTGGTCCGAATGGCGACGCGTCGTCGCCCCGCTGCGTCGCCCGCGCTCGGCCGAGATGGCGTGGCCGGCGGCCGTTTCGGGTGTGCTGCTCGTCGCCCTCGCGCTCCGTTTCCACGGGCTCGACTGGGACCAGCCACGCGGGGCACCGGCGCCCCTGCACCTCCATCCCGACGAGCGCCATATCGCCATCGTCTCCAGCCGCATCGACTGGCCGGGCTCGCTGTCGGAGTACTTCGATTCGGCCCGAAACCCCGCGAACCCCTACAACGCTCCGGACACGCCCTCCTTCGTCTACGGCGCGGTGCCGCTGTACCTGGGAAAGGCAGCGAGCACGCTGGCCGGCGACGACCCGCCCGGGCGGGATAACTCCTATGGCGCCGACGTGGTGTGGGGTCGGCGCATTACCGCTTTCGCCGATGCGCTCACCGTAGTTCTCGTCCTCGGCGCCGCCACTTCTCTCTGGGGGCGAGGCATCGGCCTGCTGGCGGCCCTCCTCTACGCCCTCGCCGTCCTCCCGACACAGCTCGCACACTTCTGGACGAGCGATCCTTATGTCACGCTCTTCGGCACGGCGCTACTGTGGGCGTGTGCGGCGGCGGTGCGCGCGCCCCCGCGCCGGTACCTCCTCCTCATGGCCCTTGCCGCGGGACCATCGCTGGCGCTCGCCGTTGCGTCGAAGGTCTCAGCGGCGCTGCTCCTCGCGCTCCCTGCAGGCGCCGTCGGCATTCGCCTCCTAAGCCGCCATCGTCCCGAAGGACTCCAGTGGGGGAACCGCCCTCTCCATCCCCCGGGGCGCGGGTGGTCCGACGCGGCGGGGCTGCTGCTCTGCCTCGGTGTCGCCTTCGTCGTCTTCCGGGTCGCTCAGCCGTTCGCCTTCGCGGGGCCGAACCCATGGGGCCTCCGCTTCGACCCCCGCTGGGTCAGCGACGTCACCCGGGAGATGGATTTCCAGTCGGGGAAGGTCGATTACCCTCCGTTCGTTCAATTCGCCCGTCGGACTCCCATCGTCGGGGCGACAGTCAACGCTGCGCTCTGGGGATTGGGGCTCCCGCTGGCGCTCGCTGCGGGAGCCGGCTGTCTGGGGGGGGGCTGGCGTCTTCTCCGGCGGGGCGATGCTGCCTGGGTTCTACCGTTGGCGCTCGCAGCGGTGATGTTCGGGTTCTACAGCACTCGATTCGTCAGCTTCATGCGCTACTTCGCCCCTGCATATCCGGCGCTCTGCATGGCGGGCGCGTGGGCGCTGGCAACCGCATGGCGCACCGCCCCCGAGCGCGTGCAGGGCCTCGGTCGTGTGTGGCTTCCGAAGGGCCCCCGGCGCGCAGCAGTCCTTTTGGCCGTCGTCCTAACGGCCGCGTGGGCATTCGCCTTCCAGAGCATTTACACGAGGGACAACCCGCGGGTCGAAGCGAGCCGCTGGATCTACGCGAACGTGCCGCCGGGAAGCTCGATCACGACGGAGTACTGGGACGACGCCCTCCCGCTCCCGCTTCCCGGCGTCTCCCCGAGCCAGTACCGCATCATCCCCCTCGACCTCTACGACCCGGATTCGCCCGAGAAGGTGCGGCGGCTCGTGTTCGGCGGGCCCGGAACGGCCGGGGGCCTCGCCGACGCCGACTACGTCGTGCTCGCCTCCGATCGAGTCCGAGGTTCGGTGCCAAACCTCGAGGCGGAATACCCGGCGACCATCCGGTACTACGAACTCCTCGAAAACGGGCGTTTGGGGTTCGAACTGGTGGCGGAGTTCACCTCACGGCCATCCCTGTTCGGGCTCTCCATCGACGATTCCCGCGCGGAGGAGTCGTTCACGGTGTACGACCATCCCCGGGTGCGGATTTACCGGAAGACCCCCGGTTGGAACCCCGACGCGGCGTTCGCCCTGCTTATGGAGGCGCGTCCCGAGGGGGCGGTGAACCTGGTCCCCGCGCAAGGCCGCTCGAACGGGCTCCTGTTGACCGACCGTGAAGCCGTCCTTCAGCAGGAAGGCGGCACATTCTCGAGTGTCTTCGGCAACGAAGGCCTGGTCGCCCGCTGGCCGGCGCTCTTCTGGCTGCTCTGGCTCGAGCTGCCGGCGATCGCGCTCGCCCCCTGGGTGTTGCGGGTCCTCCCCTCGATGCCTGCTGCCGCTTGGCCTCTTTCGAAGGTCGTTGGCTTCGCTGCAGTGGGCTGCCTCGCCTGGATGCTTGTCGCCTGGGGCGGCCCCACCTTATCCGCGAATACGGCGTGGGCCGCATGGATTGCAGTGACCGCTGCGGGGCTGGCGGGCTGGGCGCGCCTCCGGGGCGAGATGCGGGGCATCGAGGCTGCGAATTGGCGGAGCTGGCTCGCCTTCGAGGCCCTCTTCCTCGTGACCTTCGGCTTCTTCCTCTTCCTCCGCTGGACGAACCCGGACCTTTGGCACCACCCTTACGGCGGCGAGAAGCCGATGGAGCTCGCGTACTTCACCGCCGTGAGCCGCTCCACCATCGTGCCGCCCTATGACCCGTGGTTCGCGGGCGGCGCCATGAACTACTACTACCTGGGATGGTTCTTCGCCGCGGTGCCGACGAGGGCGCTTGGCCTGCTGCCCGAGGTGGCCTTCAACCTCGCCGTCCCCACGTATGCCGCTCTTGCCGCGGCAGGGGCAGCGGCCGCAGGAGCGGCGGTGTCGTCGGCCGTCGTGCGTCCGCGCGACCTCCGCTGGCCGACCGCCGCGGGGCTGTTGTCCGCCGGATTCGTTGTCTTCGCTTCGAACCTCGACCCGATGCACCAGCTCATCGAACGGCTCCAGGCCGTCGATGGCTGGCGCGCTGCCGAAGGGGTTCCGGTGATCGGCGGGGCAGCCTCGCTGGCCGGCGGGCTGTGGGCGTGGGCCTTCGAGGGGGCGGCGCTGCCGCCGTTCGACTGGTGGCGTTCCAGCCGCGTGCATTTCGGTAGCTTCGACATCACCGAATTCCCACTCTGGTCGTTCGCCTTTGCCGACCTCCACCCGCACCTGATGGCCATCGGATTCTTCAGCGGCCTCGCGGCCCTTGCGGCGGCAGCTGTGGCGAGCGCCGTCCGTGGCGACCGTCTTCGGTCGCTTGCGCTGGCTGCCCTCTACGGGTTCGGGGTCGGCATGCTGCGCGCCGTTCACACCTGGGATTTCCCGACGGCGACCGTCATTGGGCTCGCCGCGCTGGCAACGGCGGCTGCCTGCTCGCGGCGGCTCGGGCTCGCCGCGGCGATGCTCGCGGTTGGAACAGTAGCAGCGGCGGTGCCGTGGTGGCCGTTCGAGGCGCGCTTCGAGACGTTCGGGACGGGGATCTACCGCGCGGCCGAGACCACACCCCCGCAACAGTTCGTCGCCCACTTCGGCATCTTCCTCGCGATCGCGGCCGCCTACCTCGCCGTACGCATTGCCAGCGCCCGCACCGATGCCGTGCCGCTTCCCCTCGCTGTCCGTCCGTTCGACGCGGCCGGGATGCTCCTCCTCGCTACCGGCATCGTCGCCTTGGCCCACCGCACGGGGTACGCGACCGTTGCCCTGGCGTTCCTCCTCATCACCCTCTTCGGCCTTCTCTTCTGGCACGAACTGCGCCAGCCTGTCGTCCAGCTTCCTCGGCTGCTTACGGCCGGGCTGTTCGCGCTCGCCTTGGTCGTTGCCGCCGGGGTCGACCTGGTGACGGTCGACAACGACATCGAGCGGATGAACACCGTCTTCAAATTCTCGCTGCAGGCCTGGCAGCTTTTTGCGGTCGCAGGCGGTGTAGGGCTGTGCATCGCTGCCGGCGAGCTGTTCGAACGCCGGGGCGGGCGCTTGCGCGTGCGAGCCCGCCGGGGAGCGCGGGTGGTCGCAACCGCCGCGGCGGCGTTCGCCGTCTGCCTGGCGTTCTCCGCTTCGGGATACCTCTGGATGGGGGTCCCTGCACGGCAGCAGGAACGCTTTGATCCTTCGATAGGTCCGACGCTCGACGGGCTCGCGTTCCTTCGAGCGGGGGTGTTCGTGGAGGACAAGGGCACGCCCGACCCGAGCGACGACGTGACGCTCCGGCTCGCTGACGACGAGCCGCTCGTGCGCTGGCTGCGGACGTACCCCGAAGGCACACCTGTCATCGTCGAGGCGGTCGGAAACCTGTATCACTGGGTGAACCGGATGAGCATGCTCACCGGCCTTCCCGCGGTCATCGGATGGGATTGGCACCAAACGCAGCAGCGGTGGGATACGAGCGCGTGGGTCGCGCAGCGCTTCGCGGAGACGCGACGCTTTTGGGGCGACCCTGACCCCGAATACGCGAAGGCGTTCCTGCGGAAGTACGGCGTCCGGTACGTCGTCGTGGGGAGTACGGAGCGCGCCCTGGCCGACCCCGCCGTCCTCGCCATGCTCGAGCGCCTGCCGGAGCTGCGCCTCGCGTTCGCGGCGGGCGAAGGGCGCATCTACCAAGTCGACCAGGACGCGCTCGCCCGCTGGGCGATCGAACGGACGCGCGCCGGCGCCGAATGAATCTCCGGCGCGCCCTTCGGCTGATCCGGTAGAATCGAGTTTCGATGTTCGAGAGCCTTACCGCGAAGCTGCACGACGCGTTCCGAAAGTTCGGCTCGCGCGGGGTGGTCACCGAAGAGAACCTGGACCAGGCCCTGCGCGAAGTCCGCCTTGCCATGCTCGAGGCCGACGTGAACTTCCGCGTCGTCCGCGAGTTCACATCGCGCGTGCGAGAGAAGGCACTCGGCGCGGAGGTGCTCCGCTCGCTTACGCCAGCCCAGCAGGTCATCGATATCGTCCATCAGGAGCTGGTGCACGTTCTCGGCGATGAAGCGCCCCAGCTAGCTTCGTCGCTCCAGCCGCCGACGGTGGTCATGCTGGTCGGCCTGCAAGGCTCAGGGAAGACGACCACGGCCGCGAAACTCGCGCTCCTCCTCAAGAAGCAGCGGAAGCGCCCGTACTTAGCCGCCTGCGACATCTACCGGCCGGCCGCGGTCGACCAGCTCGTGACGCTCGCTCGGCAGCTGGAGGTCCCCATCCACCACGAAGGCACGAGCGTTCCGCCGCTCGAGATCGCCCGCAACGCCCTGGAGAAGGCGAAGCGGGCCGGCGCCACGCACCTGATCGTCGATACTGCCGGGCGTCTCCACATCGACGACGAGATGATGCGGGAGGTGGCCGAACTGCGGGCCGAGCTGAAGCCGGCCGAGGTGCTCTTCGTGGCCGACGCGATGGCCGGCCAGGATGCCGTCAATGCGGCCAAGGAGTTCCACGAGAAGGTCGGTGTCACCGGCGTCATCCTCACCAAGATGGACGGTGACGCCCGCGGCGGGGCCGCCCTTTCCATTCGCGCAGTGCTGGGCGTGCCCATCAAGTTCGTGGGCGTCGGCGAACGCCCGGATGCCCTGGAGCCGTTCTACCCCGACCGGATGGCCAGCCGGATTCTGGGCATGGGCGACCTCCTCACGCTCATCGAGAAGGCGAAAGAGACCATGGGCGAGGAGGAGACGAGCAAGTTCGCCGAGAAGCTGCGGAAGGGAACGTTCGACCTGCAGGACTTCATCGAGCAGCTGCGGCGGGTGCGCCGCATGGGCCCGCTCGGACAGCTCGTGCAGATGCTCCCCGGCTTCAGCCGTATCAAAGCCCAGCTCGGTGTGGCCGAGATCGACGACGACTTCTTCAAGCATGCCGAGGCCATCGTCCTCTCGATGACTCCCTGGGAGCGGCGCCACCCGGAGAAGATCGACGGCCGCCGGCGGAGACGGATCGCCCGCGGCAGCGGGACGACGCCCCAAGAGGTGAACCAGCTGCTGAAGCAGTTCTTCGAAGCGAGGAAGATCGCCAAACAAATCACGACCGGGCGCTTTCCTGTCCTTCCAGGCGCCCGGCGATGATCGGCCTACCCTGTACCCGCACAACCGTGCAAACTGAGAAACGCGACCGAGGTTCGACGATTCGAGAACAGGAACGCCCATGCTGAAGATCCGACTCCGGCCCACTGGCAAGAGGAAGCAGCACTACTTCCGCGTCGTCGTAGCCGACGCCCGCGCGAAGCGGGACGGCGCCTTCGTCGACCTCCTCGGCTCGTACGACCCGCACACCGACCCCCCGACGGCGCGCATCGACGTGGAGCGGGCACGGGAGTGGATCCGCAAGGGCGCCCGGCCCTCCGAGGCGGCAGCGAAGGTCCTGCGCCGGGCCGGCCTCGAAGAAGCGGAGAGATTTCTGAAGGCGCCGGCAGGGACATCGCAACCCGCCGCGACGGAGTAGGCCCCGATGCCTTCGCGGATGGCGAACCTGGTCGAATATCTGGCGAAGGCCCTCGTCGATGAGCCAGAGGCCGTCCGCGTGGAGGAGCGGGAAGAGAACGGAGACCGCGTCCTCATCCGTCTCGATGTCGCCGAAGACGACTGGGGAAAGGTCATCGGCCGGGGCGGGCGGGTCGCTGAAGCCCTCCGCGCCGTCCTCAAAATGGCCGCCATCAAGGAAGACCGTCGCGCCAGGCTGGAAATCGGCGACTGAGCCGCGCCCCGGCTTCACCGCAGTCGGTCGCGTCCTGAGGCCCCACGGCGTGCGCGGCGAGCTGCGCGTCGCCCCGTTCGACCCCGAGGCACCGAACCTCCAGCCAGGTGGAGCCGTTTGGGCGGGTGAGCAGCGTTACCCCATCCGAGCGTCGCGGCCCGCCGGCGGAGGCGCGTGGCTCCTCGCCCTGGAGGGCGTGAACTCCCGCACCGAGGCGGAAGCCCTCCGAGGCGCGCTGCTGGAGGTGCCCGACGCAGAGCTCCGCCGTTCGAGCGAGGATGCCTACTTCGTGTTCGAGCTCGTCGGGTTGCGCGTCGTAACCGATTCCGGACGCGTCCTCGGCATCATCGAGGAGGTTCTCGCGACGGGCGCGAACGACGTCTACGTCGTCCGGAGCGGCGAGCGGGAGGTGCTGGTGCCGGCCATCGGGGAGGTAGTGCAGTCGATCGACCTCGCCGCGGGAGAGGTACGTATCACACCCGTGCCCGGGCTATTCGACGATTCGCCATGACCCCTGGAATGCCATTGAAAGCCTCTATAGCGGCGGCGTAGACTACCCCCGGGTTCCGGCGGGTTCACGTCCGGAGGCGCCCAGAGCACAACCACGCGGAGAGGGGTCCTTCCAGATGGCGAAAGCAGAAGCGCTCCAGGCCGTCAGCGATTGCGTCCACCACTGGATCCTGGAGCCGCCCCGGGGCGAACTGACCTTCGGTCGCTGCAAGAAGTGCGGCAAAGAGCGGCAGTTCACGGGCGAGACAAGCTACCGCATCGGAAGGGGCTCGAGCCAGAAGAGGTAGCCAGCACTTTGAATTGACTGCCCGAACGGCCGCTTCCTACGATGGGTAGCGGCCGCGTCGTTTTCCGCCCGAAGGGTTCGTGGGGACGTAGCTCAGTCGGGAGAGCGCAGCACTCGCATTGCTGAGGGCAGGGGGTCGAATCCCCTCGTCTCCACCATTTCAACCGCTCATGAACGTTCCGCGCATCCCTTGGATAACCCTTCCCCTCGCCGCCGCGGCGGTCGCGCTCACAATTTGGGTCAGCCTTGTCCACGCGCCCCTGCCGGGCGACGTCTGGTTGGCACGCCGCGCGCAGTCCATCGGGGGACTCCAGACGCTCGCCGAAGCTGTCAATTGGGCAGGCGATCTCCGCTGGCTGCCGGCATCCGCGTTCTTCGCCATCTGGGTCTGGCGCGAGCGGGGCACCCGCCCTTGGCGGCCAGCCGTCCTCGGCTTCGTCCTCCTCGTGCTGCAGGGAGGAAGCCAGCTCCTGAAGGAGGCCGTCGATTCTCCGCGTCCTACCAATGACTACGGCCTCGCCATCGACCGCCTGCGCGGCGACCCGGGATTTCCCAGCGGCCACGTGTACGGGGACGTGCTCACCTACGGCGCGTTGGCGCTGTTCGCGCCCCGCGTGCTCGCCCGAACCGCCGCCGTTGTAGCGGGCATCGCCGCTGCCGCCGTAATCGTCCCCGCGGGCTGGGCGCGGGTCTACGTCGGCGCGCACTGGCCGAGCGACGCGGTGGGGGGATACCTCTGGGGGGCGCTCGCCCTGGGTGCACTGGCGATGCTCGGAGGCCGGCTCTTCGATTCCCGCCAAGCAGCCGCCGATGCTAGGATGTCTGCCGTCACCCCACGCGCCGTCGATACGTCCATCGACCGCGCGGCGGATATTCGCATCCAACTTTCCCCACCGGCGGAGGACAACGAAGCATGACCGAGCAAGCGACCGCGCCGTCGACCGCGGAGGCGAAGCTGCAGGACCTGGAAGCCCGCAAGGCCGCCGCGCGGCTTGGCGGAGGCGAAAAGCGCATCGAGGCGCAGCATGCCCGCGGCAAGCTCACCGCCCGGGAGCGGATCGACCTCCTGCTCGATCCGGGCACCTTCGAAGAGCTCGACATGCTCGTGCGTCCTCGGGGCGCAGCCGGGGGCGACCTTCCCACCGAGGCCGTCGTCAGCGGGTGGGGGAAGATCGACGGACGTCCGGTGTACGTCTTCGCCTACGATTTCACGGTCCTCGGCGGGTCGCTGAGCGAGGCGGTCGCGGAGAAGATCCTGAAGGTGATGGACCTGGCGATGATGACCGGCGCACCGGTCATCGGCATCCAGGACTCGGGCGGCGCCCGGATTCAGGATGGCCCGGAAAGCCTTCGGGGCTTCGGCGAAATCTTCGCCATGAACACGCTCGCCAGCGGTGTGATACCCCAAATCAGCGTCATCATGGGCCCCTGCGCCGGCGGTGCCGTCTACAGCCCTGCCATCACCGACTTCGTCTTCATGACCGAAGGCACCGGTCAGATGTACATCACCGGCCCCGACGTCATCCGCGCCGTGACGGGCGAGGAAGTGACCCACGAGGAGCTCGGCGGAGCAGAGGCGCACGCCACCCGCTCCGGCGTCGCCCACTTCGCCATCGCCGGCGAGGCGGAGACGCTCGCCGAAGTGCGCCGGCTCCTTTCGTTCCTGCCCTCCAACAACGCTGAGGACCCGCCCTTCGTTCCCACAGACGACGACCCCGACCGCACGGCCGACGACCTTCTCACGGTGGTGCCGGCGGAGCCGAATCGGCCCTACGACGTCCGCGATGTCATCCTCCGCATCGTCGACGACGGCGACTTCATGGAGGTCCACGAGCGCTGGGCACCGAACATCGTTGTCGGCTTCGCCCGCATGGGCGGCCGGACGGTCGGCATCGTCGCCAATCAGCCGCTCCACCTCGCCGGCTCCCTCGACATCAACGCGAGCCGGAAAGCCGCGCGCTTTGTCCGCTTCTGCGACTGCTTCAACATCCCGCTGGTGACGCTCGTCGACGTTCCGGGATACCTGCCCGGCGTCAGCCAGGAGTACGGAGGCATCATCACCCACGGTGCGAAGCTCCTCTACGCCTATAGCGAGGCGACCGTGCCGAAGGTGGCGGTTATCCTACGCAAGGCGTACGGCGGCGCCTACTTGGTGATGTCGAGCAAGCACCTCCGCGGCGACATCAACTTCGCCTGGCCTACAGCCGAGGTTGCCGTCATGGGGCCGGACGGCGCCGTGAACATCGTCTATCGTGACGAGATCGCGAAGGCCGAGGATCCCGAGGCGCGGCGCAAACAGCTCATCGAGGAGTACCGCGCCCGGTTCGCCAACCCATACATCCCGGCCGGGCGAGGGTTCGTGGACGACGTCATCGACCCGCGCCAGACGCGCCCGAAGATCATCCGCGCCCTGGAGATGCTCCAGAACAAGGCCGACCGGAATCCCCCCAAGAAGCACGGCAATATCCCGCTCTGAGCGCCTCGAGCCATCCGCATCGCTCGGCAGAGGATTCCCCGCGGTCACTCTCGGGGACGATGCGCCGCTAAATAGGGGAGCCACCCGATCCGCTCCCTTGAGCTGCACGTTCCACAATCGGGGAAGACCGCCGAGGAGCCGCCGTAGTGGCATCGCCGCGTCGCAACGTGCGGGCCGACCTGTGGGATGCGCTGCCGCCACTGCCCCAGGTGGCCCTTCGGGTCATTCAGGTCGCCCAAGATCCCCGCTCCTCGGCAGCCGACCTCGCCGTGGCCGTCTCGAGCGACCCGGCCCTGGCAGCGCGCATCCTCCGGGCCGCGAACTCGCCCCTCTTCCGCGCCAACCGCGAAATCACCTCGGTCCAGGAGGCGCTCGTGCGCCTCGGCTTCGTTCAGGCGCGGAACATTGCCGTGAGCAGTGCCATCACCGCTGCCTACGCACCCGACGCCCGGAACGCCCTCTTCCGCATCGAAGACTTCTGGCGCCACTCGCTCGCTGTCGCCCTCAAGGCAAGCGAGCTTGCCGGCCGGCGCCCCGTGAGCGATGTGCCGAGCGCCTTCACTGCCGGCCTGCTTCACGACATCGGCAGGCTCGCGCTCTTCTACGCCGATCCCGCTGGCGTGGACCAAGCGGTGGCCCGCGCCCTCGCCGAGGACGTCCCCCTCGACGCTCTCGAGGCCGAAGCGCTCGGAGCGGCCCACGACGACGTAGGCGGCCGGCTCGCTGCCCGATGGGGGCTCCCGCCGGCGACGGTCGCCGCCATCGCCGACCACCATCGGCCAGCAGGCAACGGCCTCACGGCACTTGTGGCCGAAGCCGATAGTTGGTGCACCGCGCACGGCTTCCTGCCCGGCTACCGCCGGCCCGGCCCTCCCGGAACGAAGGCGGAACGCGCGGCAGAGGCGGAACGTTTGGCGCGGCAGGTGGACCAGCTCATCGAGCTCATCACGGCCGACGGCGTCGGCGTCCGCCGGTAACCCCGATCCCTGGAACTTCTACCCGTGCTACATTGCGAAGCGAGCCCCCCGGCCGCGGGGCTCTTCGATTTCCGTGCTCCGGCAGGGTTCCATGGGCAAGATCGGCATCACCGAAACGTCCATTCGCGACGGTCATCAATCGCTGCTCGCCACCCGCATGCGCACCGAGGACATGATCCCGGTCCTCGAGCTGATGGACGAAATCGGCTACCACAGCATCGAATGCTGGGGCGGCGCCACCTTCGATACGTGCCTTCGCTTCCTCAACGAGGACCCCTGGGAGCGGCTCCGCGAGATCCGAAAGCGCTTGAAGAAGACCCGCACGCAGATGCTCCTCCGCGGGCAGAACGTCGTCGGCTACCGTCACTACGCCGACGACGTTCTGTATGAGTTCTGCGCACGCGCCGTCGAGAACGGCATGGATATCTTCCGCATCTTCGACGCCCTGAACGACACCCGGAACCTGGAGACGGCCTTCAAGGCGGTGAAGAAGGCCGGCGGGCACGTTCAGGGCGCCATCTGCTACACGACCAGCCCCGTCCACACCGTCGACCATTTCGCCAAGATTGCGAAGGAAATGGTCGAGATGGGGGCCGATTCCCTTTGCATCAAGGACATGGCCGGGATTCTGAGCCCCGCCATGGCGAAGGCCCTGGTCGAGCGGCTGCGGAAGGATCACCCAAACATCCCCATCCAGATGCACTGCCATGACACATCGGGTTTCTCCGAGATGGCCTACCTCATGGGCGTGCAGGCGGGGGCGAACGTTATCGACTGCGCCCTCTCGCCGCTCGCCGGCGGCACCTCCCAGCCCGCTACCGAAACGCTCGTCGCCGCCCTCGCCGAGTTCCCGGAGTACGACACCGGGCTCGACCTCGAAAAGCTCGGCCAGCTCGCCGATTACTTTCGGGAGGTTCGGAAGCGGTACTGGAAGTTCGAGAGCAACCTCAAGGGCGTGGACGCGGGCGTCATCCGGCACCAGGTTCCGGGCGGGATGATGTCCAACCTCGTCTCCCAGCTTCGCGAGCAGGGTCAGGAGCACCGCCTCCACGAGGTGCTCGAAGAGAACGCGCGCGTCCGCGCCGACCTCGGCTACCCGCCGCTCGTGACACCCAGCTCCCAGATCGTCGGCACGCAGGCTGTGCTGAACGTCATCACGGGGAAGCGGTACGGAACGGTGACGCGCGAGACGCGGAACCTGGTGAAGGGCCTCTACGGCCGCCCGGCGGCGCCCATCGCGCCCGAGATTCAGAAGCTCATCCTCGGTGACGAGCAGCCGATCGACCACCGGCCCGCCGACGACCTGGAGCCGGAGCTCGAAAAGGCGAAGGCGGAAATCGGCGACCTCGCCCAGTCACCCGAGGATGTCCTGAGTTACGTCATGTTTCCCGGACCCGCCCGTGAGTTCTTCGAGTGGCGGCGCCAGGGCGGCGGGCCCGAGCGGGAGCTCGTGGCTGCAGTTGCCGCGGCAATGGCCTGGCGCCCGCCGACGCCGGGGCGGGTACGAGCCTACCTCGAGAACGGCGCTGCCGCAGCAGGTGCCGCGCCGGGCAGCCTCTGGAGGCAGTTTGGCCGCCTCCGCCAGATGCGCTGAGAGGAGCAGCCGCGAGCCATGGCGAAGATGAAGATTGGCGGGCGTACCTACGACGTCGAAGTCCGCGGCGACACGGTGGTCGTCGACGGCCGCGAGATCCCGGTGAAGGTGCGCGAGGACGAAGGCGCCCTTATCGTCCGCGCCGGCGGCGTGCTCTACCGCGTCGAGCTCCCGCCCGAAGAGGAGCGAGTCAGCGGCATGCAGATCTCCGTCGACTACCGGCCGTTCACCGTCGAATGGGAGGGAAGCCTCGCGCCCGGCGCCCCGACGGTATCCCGGAAGCCTGCGGGAAGCACGCCCGCCGCGGGAGCCGCGAAGCGCACCGCGCCCTCGGGAGCCGTCACGGCCCAGATCGCCGGGCGCATCGTTCGGGTGAACGTCAAACCGGGTGACGCCGTCAAGGCCGGCGATGTGCTGCTGATCCTGGAAGCGATGAAGATGGAGAACGAGATCAAGGCGCCGAAGGACGGCACCGTCAAGGAGGTGCTCGTCTCCGAAGGGGCCCGCGTCTCCGAAGGTGACGCGCTCGTCGTCATCCAGTGACGGGACTCGTTCGACCGGAGGGAGGAGGGCGTCTAGAATCGAGGCGCAGCAGCCGACGAGAGAGGTGCCAGGGGTGACCCTCCGCTACCTGCGCGACCAGCGCCATGATGCCACGGTGCTGGAAATCGCCCGCCTGAAATTCCCCTTCCCTAACGACGAGTTCCCTGAGTACGAAACGATCGTCAACGAGCCTGAGCCGAAGCTCTCGGTCGGCAAGGGTCCGGATGGGAGTGACCTCTTTCCTGACATCGTCGTCGTCCGCCGGCCGGGGCTTTGGCTGCAGATGATGGCCGAGGTCGAGACGCGCGACACCGTCGACGAACGGAGCGCCGAACGGGAATGGCTCCCCTTTTCGCGCGTCGGAGACCTGTACCTGTACGTTCCCGTGGGCTGCGTCGAGGAGACGAAGCGGCTTTGCAAGAAATTCGGCATCCGGCCGAAGGGCATCCGCACCTGGCGCTTCCGCCCCGTGTGGGGGCTCGAAGTGGTCGAGGTGTAAGTTGCCGCCGCTGCGGAAGCCGCCGGGGCAACCGCTCAACATCTACATCGACGTCGACCACACCATCCTGCTCTCGACGGCGAACCAACTCCACCTTCGGCCAGGGACGCGCGAGACGGTCGCGCGGTTGAAGGCGGCGGGCCACCGGGTGTACGTCTGGTCGGCGAGCGGCGAACGGCATTGCCGCCGCGTCGTGGAGCTGCACGGACTCGGTGAGTGGGTCGACGGCTGCTCTGATAAGGACCCCGGCGTCGAGCCGCCGCCCGACCTCATCATCGACGACGACTGGTACCTGGTGGAGAAGTACGGCGGATTCGCCGTGCGCCCTTTCCGTTCGCTCGATCCCAACGACGACGAACTCCTTCGCGTCCTCGAGGCGCTGGAATCCCTCGGACACCTCTAGGATCGGCCCATGGTGCGGGTCGTCGTGGTGGAGCCGTACTACGGTGGGAGCCACGGTGCGTGGGCCGACGGCCTCGTCCGGCATTCGCGGCACCAGATCGAGCTGCTCACGCTGCCCGAGGGTCCCTGGCGCCAGCGCATGCGCCGCGGCGCTCAGGAGCTCGCCGAAGAGGCGAATCGCCTCCCACCGCCGGACATGGTCATCGCCAGTGACATGCTCGACCTGCCTGCCTTCCTCGCCTTAGCCCGCCCATGGGCGCAAACGCCTGTGCTCACCTACTTCCACGAGAACCAGTTCACCTACCCGCGGCTTCGGGGGACGAAGCTCAACTCGTGGTTCGGTCAAATCAATTACTTGTCGGCACTGGCCGCCGACCTGGTCGTGTTCAATTCCGACTTCCACCGCGAGGACTTCCTGGCTGCCCTGCGGACGCTCGCTCGCCAACCAAACAATTGGCTACGCGAGGAGGGGATCGCGGCCATCGAGGCGAAATCGATCGTGCTTCCGGTCGGCGTCGAGCTCGGCTGGCTCGACGGCCTCGCCGACCTGGAACGCGAGCGCCGCCCCCGACAGATCCTGTGGAATCACCGGTGGGAGTTCGACAAGAACCCGGCAATGTTCGCACGCGTGCTCGAACGGATGGCAGCAGCGGACGTTCCCTTCACGGTCGCGGTCGCAGGCGAGCGCGGGCTGAACCCGGACCGAGCGCTGCTCCAACTCCCCGACCGGCTGGGGAGCCGCGTGGTGCACTTCGGGTTCGCCGACCGTGAAACGTACGGGCGACTCCTCGGCGAGAGCGATATCGTCGTGAGCACGTCGCGGCACGAGTTCTTCGGCGTTGCCACGGTGGAGGCGATGTACGCTGGGTGCATCCCCGTCGCACCCCGCAGGTACAACTATCCGGCCCTCGTGCCCGAGGAGTGGCAGGGCGTCTGCCTGTTCGATTCGGAAGCGGACTGCCAGGAACGCCTCACCGCTCTTCTCTGCGGGCCTCTGCCTCCTCGACACCCGTTCCGGGCGGCCGCGGCCCGCTTCCGCTGGGAGTCGGTCATCGGCGTTTGGGACGAGGTCATCGAGACCGTCAGTCGTCGCGAACCGCCGCGGCCCGGTACCCTGGGGCAGAAGTGAGCGAGAGCAAGAACCGGGGCCGCGTCCTCGCAGCTCCGCGAACCGGCACGAGCTCCTGGCGCGCCGCTGCAGGCCTGCCGATCCGCGGCGTACACAGCGCCTGGCGGAGGGCCCCGGTTTCCCTCCGCCTCCCCGTTCTCACGCTGTGGCGCGCACTCCGCTGGTACAGCGCCGATCAGGCCGGAACCTTCGCCGCTGCCATCGCCTACTACGCGCTCTTCTCCCTCCTTCCCCTCGCGTTTATCACGCTGGCGCTTCTCGGGTTGCTCATCCCCGAGGAGCGCGTCGTGGAGTTCGTCTTCGACCAGGTGCCGCTGCAGGAGACGCCAGAGGTAGAAGCTGACGTCCGCCGGCTCGTGTCGCGAGCCCGGAGCATGAGCCCGGCCGGACTCGGCGTCGGTGCCGTGCTGCTGGTTTGGTCGGCGAGCGGCGTGTTCGCGGCCGTGCGGCGGGGACTGAACGCCACCAGCCACCGGACGAAGACGAGGCCGTACTGGCACGAGAAGCTCATCGATTTCGCCCTGGTGCCGTCGCTCGCGGTTCTCATCGGCATTTCGCTCGGCCTTACGGCTATCGCGCAGTTCTTCGTGGATTGGGCTGCCGACGCCGGCCCCGGATTCCTGGCCTCGCCCTGGACCTGGCGCCTCCTTTCGGCCGCTATCGCCGCCGCCGTCTCGTTCGCGATGTTCGCGCTGCTGTACCGCTACGTTCCTTCGTCCAGGCCCGACTGGCCCGAGGCCCTCGCCGGGGCAGCATGCGCTACGCTGCTCTTCGAGGCGGTGAAGAACCTCGCCGCCGCAGTTCTGCGGATGACCGCAGTCGGCCAGGACCCCTCCCTCTACGCCGGGTTCGGGACGGCGATGGTGTTCCTCTCTTGGATGATGCTGAACGCGAGCATCCTTCTCTTCGGGGCCGAGTTCGGCCGAGCGCTGGCGAGCGTCGCCCGGGAGCTGCGCCAACCGCCTCGCGATTGACGCGGCTGATACCACCCATCGGAGCTTCGTGACTTTCGCAACAAAATTGTCGAAAAAGCTTGCTGAGTCCCCGACGCGGGGCTACATTGGCGGCGTGGAGAACACTCGCGAGCGCATTCTCCGGCTGGTGGTTGAGCGGCGCCAAGCGCGCGTCGAGGAGCTGGCCGAGGAGCTCGGCATCTCGGCTGCCGCAGTGCGCCGTCACCTCGACAACCTCCGCGCCGACGGCCTGGTGAGCGTGCGCACGGTGAAGCAAGCGACAGGACGCCCGTACTACTGCTTCGTGCCCACGGACGCGGCCATCGAGGCGATGCAGCACACGTACGTTGACCTGCTGCAGCGGCTGCTCCAGTGCCTCGGCGAGCGGGAAGAGGTCGCCAGCGCTGTCGCCGCCGCCGTCGCTGAGGCGGTGGCAGCCCGGCACCGGGGCGAGGTGGCCGCTGCCGACCCGATCGCGCGGGTGGCCGAAGTCACGGAGAGCTTGCGCCGCGAGGGCATCCTCGATTCCTGGCGGGCAGAGGCCGACGGCATCCATCTCGTCAATGCCGTGTGCCCGTACCGCCAAGTGGCGGAGCATTCCCGCCTGCCCTGCGAATCGGACCGGCGGGCCATCGAACTCCTGCTGGGAACCACGGTGGAGCAGATCCACCGCATCGTCGACGACGCCGCCGTGTGCGAGTACGTGGTCCGCACCGAGGCGCCACCAATGATGGAATCACGGGTATAGGAGAGCCATGAGCACACCGCTTCTCGAAATCCGCGACCTCCGAGCCGGCATCGCCGGCAACGAGATCCTGAAGGGCGTCTCGCTCACCATCCGCGCGGGCGAAATCCACGCCATCATGGGCCCGAACGGTTCGGGGAAGAGCACCCTCGCCAACGTCCTGATGGGCAACCCGAACTACGAAGTCACGGGCGGTGACATCTTCCTCAAGGGCCAGCGCATCAACGACCTTTCGCCCGACGAGCGTGCCCGCCTGGGGCTCTTCCTCGCGTTCCAATATCCGGTGCCCGTTCCGGGCGTCACCCTCGTGAACTTCCTCCGCCAGGCGCTGAACGCCGTCCGAGGGCAGGAGGTCCCCGTTCGCGAGTTCCGCGAGCTCCTCTTCGAGAAGATGGACCTCCTGAAGATGGACCGGGACTTCGCCCGCCGGTACGTCAACGACGGCTTTAGCGGCGGCGAGAAGAAGCGGGCGGAGATGCTGCAGATGGCGGTACTCCAGCCCACGGTCGCCGTTCTCGACGAGACGGACTCGGGCCTCGACATCGACGCCCTCCGCACCGTTGCTGAGGCGGTGAACCGCATCATGAACCCCGAGATGGGCTTGCTGCTCATCACGCACTACCAGCGGCTGCTGAACTACATCCGGCCGCACTTCGTCCACGTGCTCATCGACGGGCGCATTGTGCGTTCCGGCGGGCCGGAGCTCGCCGAGGAGCTGGAAGCCCGCGGCTACGAGGCGCTGGAAGCTGAACTCGCCGCGAGCGGCAGTTGAAAGGGAGGAGAACCGCATGAGCACCGCACCGCTCATCCGCGAAGAAGGCTACAAGTGGGGCTTCTATGACCCGGTCGAGGCGCTCTACAAGGCGAAGCCGGGCCTGAGCCACGAGATCATCGACGTCATCTCGGACATGAAGGGCGAGCCGCAGTGGATGCGCGAATTCCGCCACCGCGCGCTCGAGATCTTCTGGAAGAAGCAAAATCCGCCCTGGGGCAGCCCGGAGCTGCAGAACATCGATTTCGACTCCATCCACTACTACGTACGGGCGACCGACCGCGATGCCCGCTCCTGGGACGATGTCCCTGAGTACATCCGTCGCACCTTCGACCGCCTCGGCATCCCCGAAGCGGAGCAGAAGTACCTCGCAGGGGTGGGCGCCCAGTACGACTCCGAGGTCGTCTACCACAACATCCGGAAGGACCTCGAGGCGAAGGGCGTCATCTTCCTCGGCATGGACCAGGGGCTGAGGGAGCACGAAGACCTCGTCCGGGAGTACTTCGGCACCGTCGTGCCCCCGGCCGACAACAAGTACGCGGCCCTGAATAGCGCCGTCTGGTCGGGCGGGTCGTTCATCTACGTGCCGCCCGGCGTCAAGGTGGAGATCCCCCTCCAGGCCTACTTCCGCATCAACAGCGAGGCGATGGGGCAGTTCGAGCGGACGCTCATCATCGCCGACGAGGGGAGCCAGGTCCACTACGTCGAGGGGTGCACCGCGCCCATCTACTCACGGGACTCGCTCCATGCGGCGGTGGTCGAAATCATCGTCAAGCGCGGCGCTCGGGTGCGGTACACGACCATCCAGAACTGGTCGACCAATGTGTACAACCTCGTCACCAAGCGGGCCGTCGCCTACGGCGAGGCGGTGATGGAGTGGGTCGACGGTAACCTCGGCTCCAAGCTCACGATGAAGTATCCGAGTGTGTACCTCATGGAGCCGGGCGCGCACGGCGAGATCCTCTCCCTCGCCTTCGCCGGGGCAGGCCAGCACCAGGATGCCGGCGGGAAGATAATCCACGCTGCACCGCACACGACGTCGACGATCGTCTCGAAGTCGCTCAGCAAGGACGGCGGCCGCACCAGCTACCGCGGGCTGCTGAAGGTGTACGAGGACTGCTACGACGTCAAGGCGAAGGTTCGCTGCGACGCTCTCCTCCTCGACGAGGCGTCCCGCTCCGACACGTACCCGACGATGGAGATCGATGCACCCGACGTGCACATCGAGCACGAGGCGTACGTATCGAAGCTGAGCGAGGACCAGCTCTTTTACCTGCGGAGCCGCGGCCTCTCGGAGGACGCCGCCGCGAAGATGATCGTCAACGGCTTCGTCGAACCGATCGTGAAAGAGCTTCCGATGGAGTACGCCGTCGAGCTGAACCGGCTCATCGAGCTTCAGATGGACGGCGCCGTCGGCTGAACCCACCCTGCCGACAGCAGACCGGGCGTGGGGCCAGCCGCCCCCGCGTGGCCCCGCGCCCGGCCAAGGCGACCATGCGAGAGGGACCGCATCGATGACGACACCTGCAACCACGAGCAAGCTCACGCCCGAGGCGGCGGCAGCCCTCGGCCGAGCGACGGGAGAGCCATCCTCCCTCGCCGAGCTCCGCGCCCGGGCAGCACAGCTCGCTACCGAACTCCCCCTCCCGGACCCGCAGCAGGAGCGGCCGTGGAAGTACTTCGACCCCCGCAACCTTGATCTGGACCGCGCCGATCCGGCGGCGGCACCGGCTGCACCTTCGGCCGAGGCGCTCGCGGAGCGCTTCGCCTTGGCCGGTCGCCAGTATGCCGGCATCGCCCTGGAAGCGAACGGCCGCGTGGTGGCGCTTCGGTCGGATGAGCCGGGTATCGGGGTCTGGAGCATCCACAGTTCGGAGCTGCCGGCCGACCTTGCCGGCCGCTACGGAAGCGCCGTGCCGGCCGAGCGCAGCCGGCTGACCGCCCTCCACTACGCCTTCGCCCGCGGAGGCATCGCCGTAGCGGCAGCGGCGAACGCCGAGCCGGCGGCGCCGGTGCGCATCGCCCGTTGGTACGAGGGCGACGGCGTCCTATTCGCGCCCCACACGCTGATCGTCACCGGGCCGAACAGCCGACTCAGCGTCATCGAGGACTGCCGCTCGGCCGACGAGCGGGTCATCGTCCTGCCAGCGGTCGAAATTCTCCCCGGCCCGGGCTCGGAAGTCCGATACACAGTCCTGCACCGCTGGGGCGCCGACACTTGGATGGTGGGCGAACAGCGGACGGTCACCGAGCGCGACGCGAGCCTGGTGAGCCTCGCCATCGCCACGGGAGGCCGACTGGTGAAGAGCCACATCGAGTCGGCGCTCGTCGGTCGGGGCTCCGCGAGCGAGCTGTACGCCCTCAGCTTCGGCGACGACCACGAGCACGTCGACTTCTACACGCTCCAGGACCACATCGGCCCGGACACCCGCAGCGACCTGCTGTTCAAGTCGGCGCTGAAGGACCACGCGCGCGCGGTGTACTACGGGCTCACGCGCGTCGGGCTCGAGGCGCGCAACGCCGACGCCAACCAGGAGAACCGCAACCTGCTGCTGAGCAAGACGGCGAAGGCCGACAGCGACCCGCAGCTGGAGATCCTCACGAACAACGTTATCCGCGCGAGCCACGGAGCGACTGCCGGCCCCGTCGACGAAGAGCAGCTCTTCTACCTCCAGAGCCGCGGGCTGACGCGCCAGGCCGCCGAAGACCTCCTGATCTGGGCCTTCCTAGGCGAGGTGCTCGACCGCCTTCCCGACGAGCGGCTTCGCGCCGAGATCGAGGAGATCCTCCACGCCAAGCTGGGGCGGTGAGCATGAGCTGGGAAGCAGTGGCCAATACGGACGAGCTTGAAATCGGCCGGGTGAAGGTGGTCGAAGCAAGCGGGCGGCGCATCGCCCTCTGCCGCACCGAAGACGGCTGGTTCGCCATCGACGACCTCTGTACGCACGACGGCGGCCCGCTTGACCAGGGGGAGCTGTTCGGCCACGAGATCGAGTGCCCGCGCCACGGCGCCCGCTTCGACGTCCGCACCGGGCGCGCCACCCGGCTGCCGGCAGTGCGCCCGGTAAGGACGTACCCCACGCGCGTGCGTGACGGCACGGTCGAAGTGGAGGTGTAGCCGTGTTCGACGCCCGGGCCATCCGCCGCGATTTCCCGATCCTCGAACGGCGTGTGAATGGCCGGCCGCTCGTCTACCTCGACAACGCCGCAACCACGCAGAAGCCCCGGGCGGTCATCGACGCCCTCGTCCGCTACTACACGACGATGAACGCGAACATCCACCGGGGCATCCACACCCTCGCCATCGAAGCGACCGAGGCCTACGAGACGGTGCGGGAGAAGACGGCCCGCTTCATCGGCGCCGAGGGCTACGGTGCCGTGGTGTTCACCAGGAACGCCACGGAATCGATCAACCTGGTGGCAAGGGCCTGGGGCGAGGCGAACCTTCGGCCGGGTGATGAGATCGTGCTCACAGTGATGGAGCACCACTCCAACATCGTCCCTTGGCAATTGGTGGCGCGGAAAACCGGGGCAGTGCTGCGGTACATCGACATCGACGGCGACGGCAGTCTGCTGCTGGACCAAGCACGTGAACTCATCGGCCCCCGAACCCGTCTCGTCACGCTCGTCCACGCATCCAACGTGGTGGGGACCATCAACCCGGTCGCCGAGATCGCGGAAATGGCCCGCCGGGCGGGGGCGTTGGTCCTGGTGGACGGCGCCCAGAGCGTTCCCCATATGCCCGTCGACGTTCGCGCCCTCGGGTGCGATTTCCTCGCCTTCTCCGCGCACAAGATGCTCGGGCCCACTGGCGTTGGCGTTCTCTGGGCGGCGCCGGGGCTCTTGGAGGAGATGGAGCCGTTCCTCGGGGGCGGAGAGATGATCTCCATCGTGCGGCCGGAGGAGTCGACCTGGGCCGATGTGCCCCACAAGTTCGAAGCCGGCACACCCAACATCGCCGACGTCATCGCCTTCGGCGCGGCGCTCGACTACCTCGCGGGTATTGGGATGGAGAACGTGCGCGCCCACGAGGTCGAGCTGACCGCACTAGCGATGGAGCGGCTTCGCCGCCTGCCGGGGCTCACCATCTTCGGACCGCCGGAGCCCGACGCCCGGGGCGGAGTCGTGAGCTTCGCCATCGAGGGCGTTCACCCGCACGATGTGGCCACCATCGCCGACAGCTTCGGGGTGGCCATCCGCGCGGGGCACCACTGCGCGCAAATCCTCACGCGCCGGCTTGGCCAGGCAGCCACGAGCCGCGCGAGCTTCTACGTCTACAATGTCCCTGAGGAGATCGAGGCCCTGGCCGAGGCCCTCGAGCACGCGATCGAGGTCTTCCGACGTGGCGATTCCCGAGCCGCAGTTCGATGAGCTCTACCGGGAGCTCATCCTCCAGCACTACCGCCGCCCACGCAACCGCGGGCGCCTGCCCACCGCCTCGTTGCGGGCCGAGGGCGCGAACCCGGTCTGCGGCGACGAGGTGGCCATCGAGCTGGAGATGAACGACGGCCGCATCGCCCGCGCGGCCTTCGACGGCCAAGGGTGCTCGATTAGCCAGGCGAGCGCATCGATGCTGACGGAGGCTGTCGCCGGGAAGTCCGTAGCCGAAGCCCGGCGTTTGGCTAACGCATTCGAGCGGATGCTCGTGCACGGCGAACCGCCTACCCCCGAGCTGGGAGATCTGGAGGCCTTCCAGGGCGTCGCGAAGTTCCCGGTTCGGGTGAAGTGCGCCCTCCTCAGCTGGAAGGTGCTCGAGCGGGCGCTTGAAGGCGCAGCCTAAAGGAGGCAACGACCATGGCCGAAACTCAGCAGACCGAGCAGGCCCCGACGATCGAACAGATCCGGGAGAAGCTCCGCGAAGTCGTCGACCCCGAGATCATGCTCAACATCATCGACCTCGGGCTTGTCTATGACATCCAGTACGACAACGGCGACGTGCTCATCACGATGACGCTGACCAGCCCGGGGTGCCCGCTGGGTCCGATCATCCGCGGCGAAGCCTACGCAAAGCTGAAAGAGCTCCCCGGCGTAAAGGACGTCGATGTTCAGATCGTCTGGGACCCGCCCTGGGACCCGCGGACGATGGCGTCCGATGATGTGAAGATGCTCCTCGGCATCTGGTGAGCGTGTTTGCCACTCGCGCCGTCGTACACTAACGGAGTGAGCTGCGAAGCCGAGGCCATTCATCTGCTCCGTCAGCGCGGCTATCGGATGACGCCGCAGCGCGCGCTCATCCTCCGTGCCCTCCGCCACGCACAAGGCCACGTCACGGCTGGAGAAATCGCCCGCCAGGTACAGGAGCAGTTCCCCACGGTCGACCTCAGCACTGTCTACCGGACGCTCTCCCTCCTCAAGGAGCTACGGCTGGTGACGGAGACCGATCTTGGGGCAGGCGACGCCATGTACGAGTGGGCCGCTGAGCAGCCGCACCACCATTTAGTTTGCACCGGCTGCGGCAGCATCCAGGTTCTCGAGCACGGCGCGCTCTCCGCTCTCCAGCGCGCGCTGGACGAGCAATACGGCTTCGCCGCCAACCTCGATCATTTCGCCATTTTCGGCCGTTGCCGCTCCTGTCGTGCACGGGGAGGCGAGGATGGCCGCGCCTCCTGAGCTTGTGCGGGCCCTCGCCGCCGTCGTCGGGCGAGAGTATGTCCTAACGTCTCCCGAAGAGCTGTTCGTCTACAGCTTCGACGGCACCATCGAGCGCGCCCTGCCCAGGTGCGTTGTCCTTCCGGGGGATACGGAGCAGACAGCGGAGGTGGTGCGCGTTTGCCGTAGGTTCGGCGTCCCGGTGACACCGCGCGGCGCAGGTACTGGCCTCAGCGGCGGAGCTGTGCCCGCCGGGGAGACGGTCGTCATTTCCACCGCCCGCATGAACCGCATCCTGGCCATCGACCCCGCGAACCGGATCGCCGTCGTGCAGCCGGGGGTCACGAACCTTGCCGTCTCCCAGGCGGCAGCGCCGTACGGGCTGTTCTACGCCCCGGACCCCAGCAGCCAGCGCGCCTGCACCATCGGCGGCAACGTCGCCGAAAATGCGGGAGGCCCCCATTGCCTGGCACTCGGGGTCACCACGAACCATGTCCTGGGCGTCGAGGTGGTGACTGCCGCCGGCGACATCGTCTGGCTCGGCGGACGGTGCGACGAGGCCGCGGGCTACGACCTTCGGGGGGCCTTCATCGGCTCCGAGGGCACGCTCGGCATCGCGACTACCGCGGTGCTGCGCCTGCTCCCGAAGCCGCCGGCCGCGGTGACCATCCTGGCTGCGTTCCCCGACATCGCGACTGCGAGCGAGGCCGTGGCGTCAATCATCGCCTCCGGAATCATCCCGGCGGCGCTCGAGATGATGGACCGCAACGCCATCCGCGCGGTCGAAGCCGCACTCGCCTGCGGCTATCCGCCGGACGCCGGCGCCGTGCTCCTCGCCGAAGTCGAGGGGAGCGATCGTGCCGCAGCCGAGCTCGCCGCCCGCGTCGAGGAACAGTGCCGCACGCATGACGCCCTCCAGGTGCGCCGGGCACACGACGACCGCGAACGGGAAACCCTGTGGCGGGGGCGCAAGGGTGCAATCGGCGCGCTCGGCAACCTCGCGCCGAACTACTACATCCTCGACGGCGTCGTCCCCCGTTCGCAGCTGCCCGAGGCGATGCGCCGCGTCGAGGCCATCGCGGCCGCGCACGGGCTCACAGTTGCGAACGTCTTCCACGCGGGCGACGGTAACCTCCATCCCTGCCTCGTATTCGACGAACGGGAGCCTGGAACACACGAACGCGTGCTCCGTGCCGGTGCCGAGATCATCCAGGCGTGCCTCGAACTCGGCGGTGCGCTCACCGGCGAGCACGGGGTAGGCCTCGAGAAGCGGGAGTTCTTCCGATGGGCGTTTTCGGACGCCGACATCGAAAACATGGCGCGGCTGCGGACAGTGTTCGGCAACGATGGCTCCTTCAACCCCTGTAAGGCGCTGCCGACGGGCACTGGATGCGGGGAGATGGCACAGCGGCCCTTCGCCGTCGCGCGTGCTGGCAGCGATGCCTACATCTAGCGGCTCGGGGCGGCCCGTGGCAGGGGTCCGGCTCGCCGGGGAAGAAGGCCCGGCCCTCCGTCCGCAGACGCTCGCCGAAATCGCGGCGCTCCTCCGCGACGCGCCTGAGGGGGCGAACATCCTCCCCGTCGGCAGCGGTACGGGAATCGAGATCGGGAACCCGCCCGACGCTCCATGGACGGCGCTCCTGCTCGATGGCCTCCCCGACGGCACATTCCGGCACGACGCAGAGGACTTCATCGTCACCTGTCCGGCCTGGATGACCCTCGCGGAGCTGAACGCCCGGCTGCGCGAGCGCGGGCAATGGGTGCCGCTCGACCCGCCGGGTGCTCCAGCCGCGACCGTGGGGGGCTCGCTGGCGGTCGGGTTCGGGGGGCCGCTCTCGACCGGGTACGGGCAGCCCCGAGACCTGGTTTTGGGGGCCGCGATGCTGCGGAGCGACGGCGTCATTGTCCGCGCTGGCGGCCGGGTGGTGAAGAACGTCACCGGGTACGACCTCGTGCGGCTGTGGGTCGGCTCCTTGGGCACCCTCGGTATCTTCACGGAGGTGACCCTGCGCGCCTACCCGCTCGTGCCCCTGGTGACCCTGGCGTCTTCGGTCGGCCGCCTCGAGGAGGTGGTCGCCCTGGCTGAGCGGGTGTACCGTTCGGGCGTTGCCCCGCGGGTGCTGGAGGTCGAAGCCCACGCGCCCGGCTGGCGGGTTGTCGCGCAGGTCGAGCCGGCTGCAGCGAAGGAGCTTCGCAGCGCGGGTCTTCCCCTCTCCGAAGAGTCGGACGAGGCACTCCGCCATCTGCGGGAAATTGAGCGCGCGTCCCTCGCGGTACGGCTCTCCGTGCCGTTCGGACAGGGCGCAGCATTTGCCGAATCGCTCCGGGAACTCGGCGCGGCAACGGTTGCCGTTCGGCCGGTTCGCGGCATCGTCCGTGCCGGATGGCGCGAAGACAGCCTGCCGCCGCTAGCGCGCCTCGCCGCCTGGCTCGCCGGCGCGAGGGCCTCGCTGGCGGCTGCGGGGGGAAGCGCCACCGTCACTTCCATGCCCTCCGCCTGGCGCCGGATGCTGGACGCCTGGGGTCCGCTTCCGGCCGCCATCGGCCTCATGAGGGAGACGAAGCGCGTCTACGACCCGGCGGGGCGGCTGAATCGGGGGAGGTTCGTCGGTGGGATCTGAGCGCGGCAGCCATTGGCCAACGCCGGCGTTCGCGCCGCTCGAGGAAGACCTGGCTCGCTGCGTCCACTGCGGGCTCTGTCTCCCCTCTTGTCCGACGTACCTGGTGACAGCGAAGGAAGCGGAATCGCCGCGCGGCCGCATTGCGCTGGCCCGGGCCGTCGCCAATGGCGAGCTGTTGCTGACGCCCGACGTCGCGGCTCATTGGGACCGGTGCCTCGAGTGCCGGGCCTGCGAAGCCGCCTGCCCGAGCGGCGTGCCCTACGGCCGCATCATCGAGCGCTTGCGCGCCCAGAAGACGCCGGCCCGCGGCGCGCGCCTCCGGCGGGCGCTGCGGCGGGTAATCCTCCGGCACGTCGTCGGGCGGCCGCGGGTCCTGCGGCTCACAGGAGGGGTTCTGCGAGCATACGCGCGCTTCCCCTTCCGTGCGACCCTGCGCCGCGCGGCCCGCGCCGTCCGTGCTCACCGTCTTGCCCGTCTCGATGCGCAGCTTCCGGCGCGGCCAGCTCGACCGCTCCGCCCCAGGCCGGCTCCGCCCGGTGGCGGCCCGGTGGCCATCCTGCCCCTCGGATGCGTGATGAATGAACTGTTGGCCGATGTCCACCTCGCCGCCATCCGCGTCCTCGAGGCCGCGGGATGGCGCGTAGCGACGGTCGAAGGGTGCTGCGGGGCGCTGCATCTCCACGATGGCGACCCGGAAGCAGCCCGGCGCCTTGCGCGCTCGCTCATCGCCAAGTGCGAGGCGGAACCGGGGGCTGTCATCGTCCTCGATTCGGCCGGATGCGGCGCCGCCATGAAGGAATATCCGCACCTCTTCCAACCTGGCACCCGCTGGCACGCCCGCGCGCAGGCAGTCGCAGCCCGGGTGCGGGACTTCTCCGAGGTCGTCGCGCCGGAGACCTTCGCCGGGACCAGTCTCCGGCTCCGGGTAACGTACCAGGACCCGTGTCACCTTGCCCATGCGCAGCGCATCCGCGAGCAGCCGCGACGCCTCCTCCGGGCCATCGACGGCCTCGACCTCGCCGACACCCGTGGCGCCGACACGTGCTGCGGAGCGGCGGGGATCTACGGGGTGCTCCAGCCCGAGCTCTCCGCGGCGCTGGTGTCCCGGAAGGCCGAGGCCGTGGCCGCAGCGGCCGCGGAAGCGATCGTCACCGCGAATCCGGGCTGCCACCTCCAGTACCTGGGGATGGCGCGCGAGCACGGGTTGTGGACGGAGGTGCTCCACCTCGCCCAGGTGCTCGACCGAGCGCTCGCGAACCGGTGAGTTAGAAGCCCGGACGGCCGCTCCGCCCCCGCAGCCGCGGGTCGAGGACGTCGCGCAGGGCATCCCCGGCGAGATTGAAGGCGAGCACGATGAGGGTGATAGCGAGGCCGCTGACGAGCGCCACGTTCGGCGCGGCCGACGTGAGGATGCGGCCTTCGTTCACCATCTTGCCCCAGGAGATCTCCCGTGGGTCGCCGTAGCCGAGGAAGGAGAGGCTCGCTTCGGCGAGGATGTACAGGCCGATGCTGGTCGTGAACACCACGATGATCGGCGCGACGATGTTCGGCAGGATGTGCCGGAACATGATCCGCAGGTCCGAAGCGCCGATGGTGATGGCCGCGGTCACGTACACCTCCTCGCGAACAGCGAGCACGGTGCTGCGCACGATACGGATGACAGGGGCAACGCCAACGATGCCGAGCGCGACCGTGATGAGGGTGAGGTTCGGCGTGTCGATGACCTGGATCATCAGCAGGAGGAGGATAAGGGGCGGGAACGCCTGCAACGAGTCCGCGAGGCGCTGCATGGACATGTCCACCCAGCCGCCGAAGTAGGCGCTCACGATCCCGAAGACGGAGCCGATGAGCACCGCCAGCGCCGATGCGCCGATGCCTACCAGCAGAGACACGCGCGAGCCCCACACCAGACGAGCGAACAAGTCGCGGCCGTTGTTGTCCGTGCCCAGCCAGTGCTTCGAAGACGGCCCCAAGTTGCGAGCGAGCGTGGTCGGTTCGAACTTCTCGGGCGGGTGGAGCAGCTTCAGCGACGGGTTGTCGAGGGCTTGCTCGGCAAGCTCAGCGTCGTAGGAAGGGTTCGGAACCTGGAACACCTGCTGCGGGTTGTAGCGCGAGAGCTGCTCGCGGAAGACGGCCACCACCACCAAAAGGACGATGAGAGCGACTCCCACCCCGCCGAGGGGTTTCGCCCGGAAGAAGCGTCCGACGTGGACCGCAGCGCGGACGTACCACGGGCGGTCGCTCAAGCTGCGGACGAAATCGGCGGGAATACGTTCGACGGCGATTGGCTGCTGGGCCATGGGCGCTGGCTCCTAGGCGTACCGGATGCGGGGATCGAGCACCCCGTAGAGCAGGTCGACGGCGAGGTTGACGAACACGACCGACGTCGCGAGCAGGAGGACGAACGACTGTAGGACGGGAACGTCGCGGGCGTTGATGGCGCGCAGCACGCGGTTCCCCACGCCCGGAATGTTGAAGATGTACTCGAAGACCACGTTCCCGCTGATGAGCGTCGCCACCGAAAGCCCGAGCACCGTCACGACCGGGATGAGCGCGTTCTTCAGCGCGTGACGCATGACCACGTACCGCTCGCGAAGGCCCTTCGCCCAGGCCGTGCGGATGTAGTCCTGGCGCAGCACCTCGAGCATCGTCGACCGAAGGAGGCGCATGACGCTCGCGCCTGTGGCCAGGCCGCCGGCGATGGCCGGGATGATGAAGAGCTTCAAGCTCTCCATTGGGGACTCCCACAGCAGCGGCGACGAGGTGAGCGGCACTGTCCACAAATCGAGCCGGACGACGTAGATGAGCATCATCGTCGCCACCCAGAAGTTCGGGGCGGCGAGCGCGGTGATGGCAACCACGCGTAGGACGTAGTCGATCCACGTGTCCTGGCGGATGGCGGAAATGATGCCGATGGGGATGCTGGTGACGACGGCGACAATGAGCGTCATCACGGAGAGCTGGAGGGTGTAGGGCAGGCCGTCGATGAAGCCGTCCATCGCCGGGCGCCGGGTCTCGTACGACTCGCCCAAATCGCCGCGGAGCAGGTCGCCCAGGTAAATGAAGTACCGCTGCAGCACAGGCTTATCGAGACCGAGGTCGCGGCGGACAGCGTTGAGCTGAGCCTCCCACTGCGTCGGATCGTTGGAAACGGGATTCTGGATCGCGATCCGCTGGGCGACGAAGTCTCCCGGCAGGACGTTGGCGGCGAAGAAGACCATGGTCGCCACCAGCCAGATGACCGGGATGTTGATGAGCACCCGGCGAATGATGTAGTTGCGCATCTGCCCCCACAAACCTCCGGCTAGCGATGGTGGCGATTCGCCGCGGGGCGGCGGAGTTGCTCCGCCGCCCCGCCGTGCGGCGCGTTAGGCTCGGCGGCCCGACCAGGTCGGATCCGTCTGGTCGAACCAGCTGTCGCGGTAGAAGTTGTGCGAGTTCACGAAGGACGGCTGCTCCACGATCTTGTAGTAGTTCCAGCGGAGCGTGTTGAGCACCTGGATGACGTTGTACGGAATTCCCGCACCCCAGTTGCGGAGGAGATGCCGCTCGATCTCCTTGCAGAGTTCCTTCCTCTTTTCGACATCCAGTTCGACGACGGCCTGTGCGGTGAGCCGATCGACCTCGTCGATCTTGACCGCCCACTGCTGGAACTGCGGCTGCGTGGAGTTGTAGATAAGGAACAGGTCAGGCGTGGGCTCCAGCTTCTGAATGTCGGAGATCCACCCGTACCAGATGTTCGCCTTGCCGTTGCCGTACTGCTGCTGGACGATCTTGCTGGTGATCGTAGAGTAGGGCTGAATTTCGGGACGGAACGTATTCCCGAGCGCTGACTGGAGCCAGCCGGTGATGGTGGCGCCGATTCCTGGGTATGCCCCCTCCCAGATGTCAGGGATGTCGACCACCACCTCGCCCAGCGAGGCGCCGTTTGCTGCCTCCCACATCTGCTTCGCTTCCGCGATCTCCTTGGCGCGGTCCTCCCGGTACCCTTCGAAGGTCACCAGCTCGCGTTCGGTGATGCCGAAGGCAGCCTGAGCCGGCGGGATGTTGCCCGAAATCGCCCCGGAGCCCTGGAAGAGGATCTCCACCATCTGGCGGCGGTCAATCACTTTAAAGATGGCACCGATGAGCCGCTTGTCGCTCCACGGGGGCGACCCGCCGTAGTAGGTGCCCGCCATCGGGTTCGCCGAGAACGACCGGGTAACGTAGATCTGGTCCTTGTACTTCTGGAGAAGCTCGTTGAGGACCGCGACCGTCCGCGGCGAGAAGGCGTCGATCTGCTTCTGCTCGAACGAGGCCTGCTGCGCGGCGATGTCGGTGAAGAGCGGGAAGTACTGGACGCCCTCGATGAAGATCTCGTCGTAGAACTTATCGTTCTTGATGAGCTTGAGGCTGCCTTCGGGGTTGAACTCCGTGAGGATATAGGCGCCGGTGCCGATGATGAGGTCGGCGCTGTAGACGTTGTAGCGGGATTCGAACTGGCGGACGGCTTCCGGCGCCTGCACCTTGGCGTACGAGCCGGCGAGCGTGGCGAGGAAGAACGGGTTCGGCTTCGTGAAGGTGACGCGCAGCGTCTGCGAATCGACCACCTCGACCTTGTCGACGACGGCGTACTCGGTCTTGCGGTAGAAGTTCGGGTCATCCGTTCCGTCCTGCAGCTTGCCGGCTTTGTTCCGCTCGATGAAGAACTTCAGGTCCTCTACGGTGACCTGCCGGCCGTTCACCGGCGGCTTGTTGTGCCAGTAGACGTTCGGCCGGAGCTTGAACGTGATCTGCGTCGGGTCGGGCTGCTCCCAGCTCTCGACGAGGGCCCCTTCGATCTCTGCACGCTCGAAGCTGCTGTAGTGGACGATGCCGAGGTTGGTGAAGCCGAGCAGCGTAGCGAACGGCGTGAACCGGCTTCGGTCGGCGTCGAAGGTGTCCCACGTATTGTTCGCGCTGGAGAACCGGGCGATGCCCCCCTTCTGCTTCTTGACCTGGGTCGGCGAGGGCGCCGCCGTCGGCGAAGCGGAGGGCGTCTGCCCGGCGCCCGGCGCCGTCGGCGATGGTTCCTCCTCGTCATCGCCGCAGCCGACGAGGGCTAGGGATGCTGCTCCCGCCGTCGCCAGCGTCGCCGCGCCGACGAACCGCCGGCGCGACAGCCGGCTGCTGCCGAGTTTCCGGACCCAGTAGTTGTCCTCGGACCGCATATCTGCCGTGCTCCCCCTTCCTGATGCTGTCTGCTCATGCCCCCGGGCTTGCCGGGCTATAGAAAGTACGAATGCCCCTGCGCCCCGGATGGCGGCAGTATACGCGCGGTTCCGACGCTGTCAAGAAATCGTTTCCGTGTTACGAACCTTTCCCTCTTGGTCTTCGATCCGAGCCGCGCGTTACCGCCCCTCGAGCGGGGCAGAGCCGGCCCGCGAGCCGGCCGCCCCCGCAGCCCCGCCGTTCACGCCGGCCGTCCAGCCCAGGTGGGGTCGGTCTTGTCGAACCAGCTCTCCCGGTAGAAGTTGTGCGCGTTGACGAACGCGGGCTGTTCGCCGATCTGTGGCCGATGGCGGGCGAAAGTGAGACTCCGTATCATGGGCACGTGGCGCCCTCCGCGCAGGCTTCCTTCCCGAGCCCGACCGACGCCATCGACGTCTCGGACGTCTCGGCGGGATACGACGGCCACCCTGCCCTCGAGCACGTGAACCTGCGCGTCCCGGAGGGTTGCCTCGCAGGCCTGCTCGGGCCGAACGGCTCGGGAAAGAGCACCTTGCTCCGCGTGCTCGTCGGGCTCTTGAAGCCATGGTCGGGCGAGGTTCGGGTCCTGGGGCGCCATCCTACGGAGGCCCGCCCCTTCATCGGCTACGTCCCTCAGGTCCACGGGGGCGCGCCGCGCTTTCCCATAACCGTTGCCGACGCGGTTGCCATGGGGCTGTATCGCCGCGGCCAACTGTGGCCGAAGCGAAGCAGGGCTCGCGTCCGCGCCGTCCTCGAGCGGGTCGGCCTGGAGGGCTTCGGGGGACGGCTCGTCCATACGCTAAGCGGAGGCCAGCAGCGCCGGGTCCTCATCGCGAGAGCCCTCGTGCGCGACCCGAAGGTGCTCCTGCTGGACGAGCCGACCGCAGGCCTCGATGCGCCCTCGGAAGCGACGCTCCTCGCCCTCCTCCGCGAGCTCGCCGACGAGGGGAGGACCGTCCTCGTAGCCACCCACGACCTCGCTGGCGTCCGCGAGAGCTTCGACCTTGCCGCCCTCCTCAACCGCCGCGTCGTGGCCGTTGGACGCCCCGAGGACGTGATGTTGGGCGAGGCGCTCGATGCCGCGTTCGGTCGCGAGCTGCTCCAGCTCCAGGGGGCCGGCCATCACCACGTGCGCCACCACGGAGGTGGGGGACGGTGATCGACTGGCTGGCCGAGCCGTGGACCTTCGAGTTCATGCGGCGGGCGCTGGCAGCGGGCGTGCTCGTCGCCCTCGCCAGCTCGCTCGTTGGGGCGTTCGTGGTGGTGCGGGGGCTCTCCTTTCTCACGGACGCGGTGGCGCACTCGTCGCTGGCGGGGGCAGCCGTTGCCTTCGCCGCCGGCGGCAGCCCCACCGCCATCTCGGCTGGGGCCGTCGCCGCCGCGATCGCGTCGGCGCTCGGAGTGGCGGCCCTCACACGCCGCCTGCAGGTTCGGGAGGATACCGCCATCGCCCTCGTGTTCGCGGCTCTCTTCGCCTTCGCCATCCTCGTGATGTCGAGCGTGCGGAACTACACGCTCGAGCTGAACGCGTTCATCGTCGGCAACATCCTGGGAGTCACGGGAGACGAGCTGGCGCTCATGGCGGCTCTTACGGCGCTGGTGGGCGCCGTCGTAACGCTGTTTTACCGCGAACTGCTGTATGCGGCCTACGACCCCGAAGGGGCCGCGGCTGTAGGGGTACCGGTGGCGGCGGCGCAGTCGGGCCTGCTGGTCCTGGTGGCCATCGCTGCGGTGATCGCCTTTCGGCTCGTCGGCGTCGTCCTCGTCATGGCGATGCTCGTCGCTCCCGCGGCGGCCGGCGTGCGATTCGCTCGTTCCGTCCGCGGAGCAATGGCGATCGCCACTGTCATCGCCCTGGCGAGCACCGTCACCGGCCTCTACGTCTCGTACCACGGAAACGTCGCAGCCGGGCCGGCGATTGTGATGACGGTCCTCGGCATCGCCGGCGCTCTCTGGGCCGCGGCGGCTGCGGCCCGAAGGCTGCGTGGCTCCCTCGAAACCAAGTAAACCTCTCAAAAGGATAAGCCTTCGTTCTCAAGATGACCGTTTGTTGGACAAGTGGTAGGCTTCTCTCCGACACGCCCAGGGGGGAGCCATGGAGTACCGAACTCTGGGGGGCACCGGCCTCACTGTCTCGACCGTGGGCTTCGGGGTCTGGACAGTCGGCACCACATGGTGGGGCATCAAGGATCGCCAGGTCGGGATCCGTCTCCTGAGGGAGGCGTTCGACCTTGGCATCACATTCTTCGATACGGCCGACACCTACGCCGCCGGCGAGGCGGAGACGATCCTCCGCGAAGCGCTCGGCGAGGTCCGCGACCGCATCGTCATCGGCACGAAGTTCGGCTACGACATCTACACCTACCCCGAGACGCACGGGCAGCGCGAACGCCCGCACGACTGGTCGCCGACGTACATGCGGAAGGCCCTCGAGGGCTCCCTCCGCAGGCTCGGCACGGATTACATCGACTACTACCAGCTTCACAACCCCCGTCTCGACGCCATCGCCCGTGACGACCTATGGGAGGAACTGGAGCGGGCAAAACAGGAGGGCCTCATCCGCGCCTACGGCGTTGCCCTCGGCCCCGCGCTCGACCTCCGCCAAATCGACGAGGGGATCGCTGCCATCGAGCGCCGCGGCGCCCCGCCGCAGATAATCTACAACATCTTCGAGCAGGAGCTGGGCCGGGGCATCTTCCCGGTCGCGCGGGCGCACGGCACCGGCGTCCTCGTACGCGTCCCCCATGCCTCCGGGCTCCTGGACGGCAGCGTCACGCCGACCACGAGCTTCGAGCCCGGC
>DAOUCS010000176.1:0-32436 GCA_034431815.1 Dehalococcoidia bacterium | reverse complement strand
CAGCGCGAGTTCGAGCTCCAGCTTTACGCCGCGCTGGATCTGCTCCGGGGTGAGCAGCTCGGTGGGCGGCCACGAGGGTGCGTCGGCCCTGGCGATGAAGTAGGCGGCGAAGAGCCCGCCGAAGAACATCACCTCCGATGCCAGGAAGAGGATGAATCCCAGCATCCCGTTGCTGAGGGGCTGCCGTTCGTGCGCAAGCGGATGTGTGGCCATCTCCTGCTACCCCGTCAGTGCGCCGTTCCGTGGCGGAGGTCGAAGAGCGGCCGCTCGGAATGGACCTCCGGCACGTCATCGAAGTTGTGGGCGGGCGGCGGAGAGGACGTATACCACTCCAGCGTGTTCGCCTGCCAGGGGTCGTTCGGCTGATCCTTCGGCGACATGAGCGCTTTCACGACGGCTGCGATGAATGGGAGCATGCCTACCGCGATGATGAAAGCGCCGATGGTCGAAAGGAGGTTCAGGAGCTCCCAGCCCGTGTCGGCGCCGTAGGTGGCGATGCGCCGCGGCATCCCGTCGAGCCCGAGGAGATGCATCGGGAAGAAGGCGAGGTTGAACCCGATCATCATGAGGATGAAGTGCAGCCGCCCGAGGCGCTCGTCGAGGCGGCGACCCCAGATCTTCGGGAACCAGTAGTAGAGGCCCGCGAACATCGCGAACACCGCGCCCCCGAAGAGCACGTAGTGGATGTGGGCGACGACGAAATACGTGTCTTGGATGGCGTAGTCCACCGGCACGGCGGCCGCGAACGTCCCGTTGATGCCGCCGATGAGGAACATGGAAACGAACCCGAGCGCGAAGAGCATCGGCGTCTCGAAGGTGATGGAGCCCTTCCAGAGCGTCCCGAGCCAGTTGAAGATCTTCACCCCAGTGGGAACGCCGATGAGGAACGTCATGAATCCGAAGAACGGTTTCAGGACGGCGCCCGTGGTGAACATGTGGTGGGCCCAGACGCTGAACCCCAGCCCGCCGATGGCGATGGTCGCGAAGGCGAACGCCTTGTAGCCGAAAAGCGGCTTCCGAGCGAAGACTGGGATGACCTCGGAGATGACGCCCATGCCCGGCAGAATCATGATGTAGACCGCCGGGTGGGAGTAGAACCAGAACACGTTCTGCCAGAGCACGGCGTTCCCGCCGCCGTTAGGGTCGAAGAAGGACCCGCCGAAGTTCCGATCGATGTACAGCATGGCGAGAGCGGCGGCGAGGACGGGAGTGGCCAGGAGCTGGAGCACGGCGGTCACCAGGACGGTCCAGCAGAAAATCGGCATCCGGAACATGGTCATCCCGGGAGCCCGCATCCGGAGGATGGTCACGATGAAGTTGGCCGCGCCGATCGTCGACGATATCCCGAGGATGATGACGGCGATGATCCAGAGATCCATCCCCGGCCCGAGGGTTCGGGCGAGCGGGCTGTAGGCGGTCCACCCCGCCGACGCCGCGCCGCCGTCGACGAGGAAGCCTGCGAACATGAGGATCCCGCCGATGGGGAGGAGCCAGTAGGAGAGAGCGTTGATCCTCGGGAAGGCCATGTCGCGGGCGCCGATCATCAGCGGCACCAGGTAGTTCCCGAACCCCGCCCAGAGCGGGATGACGAAGAGGAACAGCATTACGGAGGCGTGCATCGTAAAGACTTCGTTGTACGCCTGGCGCCCGAGGAACGTATTGTCGGCCACGGCGAGCTGCGTCCGCACGAGCAGAGCCAGGATGCCGCCGACGGCGAGGAAGAAGACCGTTGTGTATAGGTAGAGAATCCCGAGCTTCTTGTGGTCGACGGTGGTCAGCCACTCGAGGAGCGCTGGACGCTCGTAGGCGGCCGGCCGAGGCAGTGCAACGGTAGCCATGGCTCCTCCTTTCCCCCTGTTACGATTGCCCCCGCGAAATCAGCAGCACGACGCGCCCCCGTGCCGTCATTGCTGCTGTACGTTCCGTATCGAAGCGTCAGCGCTGCCCGCAGCTGCTCCTGCAGCCTGCTCGCTGATCCAGCGGTCGAATTCGTCGCGGGTCACCACCCGGATGTTGAAGAGCATGAGGGCGTGGTCGACGCCGCAAAGCTCTGCGCACTGGCCCCGGAACGTACCCGTCACGCGGGGCACGACCACGAACCTGTTCTCGAGCCCGGGGATGACGTCGAGCTTGTAGAGGAAGTTCGGAATGTAGAAGGAATGGATGACGTCGTTCGAATGGAGGACGAACTCGACCGGCTCATCGACCGGGATGACGAGTTCCGGGATGTTGGACGGTGTGCCCAGGAGCGTCACCGTCCCCTCTCGGTTCACCGGGTTGCGGGTGCCGAGGTCCTGAAGGTTGTAGTCGAACTGCCACTGGAACTGGAAGCCCGTGACACGGATGGTGAGGGCGTCGTCCGGCGCCTTCCGATCAGTCTTCGCCAGGACAACGGCAGAATACGTAAACAGCGTGAGCACGATGATGACGGGAATGGCCACCCAGAGAGCCTCGATCTTCGCCGAGCCGTGCAGCTGCGGCGGGAGCGGGTCGTCAGGACGCCGGCGCCGGTAGCGGACCACCGCGAACAGAAGCGCGCTCACCACCCCGAAAAACACCGCGAAGGCGAGCGAAAGCACGACGATGTACAGCCGGTGCATGCTCCGCGCTTCGTCGGTAATCGGTGTCGGCTGACCGAGCTGCGCGAAGGCGGTGGCGTTGGGCAGCAATGCCAGTGCGGCGACGGCAGCGACCCCCCAGATGCTCGCCATCGCCCGAACGAAACGGCTCAGACGCATGCGTGGACTCCTTTGCCCCCTCGTACGCGCGCGGTGTTCGACCCGCGCACCGACGCCATGCGGAACCGGCGGCCCCCGCTCGGCGCGCTTGTGAACAGCGTCGCAATCGAGTTATAGGAGCGCCCTCCGTACCTGTCAAGGAATCCGAACAGATAACCGTTCGTCGTTCGGCATGCAGGCGCTTCCGAATCAGGAAACGATGACATCGAGCGCGAGTCCCCCGAAGACGAGCGTGACGTACAGGAGCGAGTACTTGTACAGCTCGACGGGCGAGGTCCGTTCGGGCCAGCGCCACAGGCGGAACGCCTCCCAGATGAACCAGGCCCCAGCAGCGGCGGCGGTCGCTCCGTACAGCCAGCCCGCCCCCCCAAAGGGGACAAGCAGGAGCGACGCGGCCGCCGTAGCCACGGTGTACGCCAGGATTTGCTGCCGGGTCGCGGCTTCCCCGGCAACCACGGGGAGCATCGGGATGCGCACAGCCGCGTAATCGTCGCGGAGTTTCAGCGCGAGCGCCCAAAAGTGGGGCGGCGTCCACAGGAAAATCACCGCAAAGAGGAGCAGCGCAGGCCAGTCGAGCGCGCCAGTGACGGCCGCCCAACCGACGAGCGGCGGGAACGCCCCGGCGGCGCCGCCGATCACGATGTTCTGCGGTGTCCGCCGTTTCAGCCAGGCGGTGTAGACGAACACGTAGAACAAGTACCCCATAGCGGCGAGCACGGCCGCAAGCACGTTCGTGGTCGAGGCAAGCCAAAGGAACGCGAAAACGCCGAGCCCCACTCCGAAGGCTAGCGCTCCGGCCGGATGGATCGTTCCCGTGACGAGCGGGCGGTGCCGGGTCCGGCGCATCTCGGCGTCGATGTCGCGGTCGTACCAACAGTTCACGGCGTTGGCGCCGCCGGCCGAGAGCGATCCCCCGATGAGCGTCGCGACCACGAGCCACGTGGACGGCCAGCCGTTCGCTGCAAGGATCATTGCCGGAACTGTCGTCACCAGGAGCAGGACGACGATCCACGGCTTCGTGAGGGAAACGTACGCCCGGAAGGTTGTACCGAAGGTGGACGCCCGCGGGAGTGCGACCGTCGTGGTGCTCATCGTGTCGCCTCAGCGGGTTCCAAGAGTGCTGCCGCAACGCCTACGCGGCGGTAGGTAGCGAGGGAGGCTCCGATCGACAGCGTCGCCCATATCACCGCGGCGATGAAGGTATGAGACACGGTAAGGGGGTCGGGGAACGTATACCAAACGTTGAAGGCACCAACGGTCACCTGGGCCGCGAAGACGGCCGCCGCTGCGAGGGCGAGCGGTAACGCCCAGGGGACGAGGTGTCGCCGGCGCCAAGCCGAAACGAGCAGCGGCAGCAACACGAAGGCAAAGCCGCCGGCTAAGTAGCGGTGGACCATGTGCGTCACCTCCTGGTCATCGGCGCCGGGGAATGGGGCGCCGTTGCACAGCGGCCAGCCGCTGCAGGCGGTGGAAGCCCCGCTTTCGGCCATGTACGCGCCGATCCAGAAGGTGAGAGCCAACCAGGCGAGTGCCAGCACCGTGAGCGACCCAAGCGGACCGATTCGTTCCGGCTCGGGATCTTCGCCCTTGCCGAGCTCACGGAACATCCCGACGGTGACCATCGCCTCGACCGAGACGATGAGCATCGCCAACAGGAGGTGTGTCGCCACAAGCTCGGGCGGCAGCTCGTGCCAGACGACGAAAGCACCCAGGAGGCCCTGCACCCCGACCAGGGGAATGGCCAGAAGAGCGCCCCAGGCGATGACGGGTGAGGAACGGAAGTGGCGCCAGGCAAGCCACGCCGTGCCGATGATGAGAAGCCCGACCACGGCCGCGACCACGCGGTGGAGGTACTCGATGACCGGCTCGTGGCCCATGTCAGAAGGCGGTACGGCGCCGCCGTGACACAGGGGCCAATCGGGGCAACCAAGGCCGGAGCCTGTCGCGCGAACGAGCGCCCCGATGCCGATGAGGATGACGGTGAGAACGAGGGTGAGGAGCGAAACGCGCGCGGCCGTCTTCATCGGGCGCCCGGAACCCCTTTCGCCTGCGTCGTTTCCCGCTGCCGTGCGCTGCGGACGGGCGTCCCCATCGCACGACTTCCTAGGAAGTAGGTTGCCACAACACGCCTGCCTGTGCCATTCGTCACAAACGCTGCGCTGCGACGCTCGCTGCCGCGAGGTCGAGCGACGTCACAGCGCCGTCGGCCGCGCTCGAGACGATGCGAGCGTACTTCGCAAATGCGCCAACCGTGTATTTCGGCGCAGGCGGCTGCCAGGCGGCCCGTCGGCGTGCCAGTTCCGCCTCCTCGAGCTCGACATCGAGCCGCCGCGCGTTCACGTCGATGACGATCGTGTCACCGTCGCGCAGCAGGGCAATCGGACCGCCGACCGCCGCCTCTGGCGCCACGTGGCCGATCATGAGGCCGCGGGTGGCTCCCGAGAACCGTCCGTCGGTGAGCAGGGCGACGCTTTCGCCGAGCCCCTCGCCGACGAGGGCGGCGGTTACGCCTAGCATTTCGCGCATGCCCGGCCCGCCCTTCGGTCCTTCGTACCGGATCACCACGACATCGCTAGGTTGAATTTCCCGACGGGAGACGGCCGCGAAGGCATCTTCCTCGCAATCGAACACACGGGCCGGTCCCCGATGGTACATCCGCTCGTGGCCGGCCACCTTGACGACCGCTCCCTCGGGAGCCAGGTTGCCCTTGAGGATGAGCAGCCCTCCGGTGGGCTTCAGCGCCCGTTCGACGGGGAGGACGACGTCCTGGCCAGGAGCCTCGACGGCACGGGCGGCCTCCTCTGCGATGGTCCTGCCCGTCACGGTGAGGCAGCCGCCGTGCAGCTTCCCCGCCTCGAGGAGCCGCTTCGCGACGAGCGGCACACCGCCGGCGCGATCCAGGTCGAGAGCGACGTATCGCCCGCCGGGGCGGAGGTCGCCGATGAGGGGGGTGCGGGAGCTGATGCGGTCAAAGTCGTCAATGACAAGCGGGACGCCCGTTTCCCGCGCTAGTGCGAGCAGATGGAGGACCACGTTGGTAGAGCCGCCCGTCGCCACGGCGCCGGTGATCGCGTTCTCGAAGGCTTCTCGGGTGAGGATGCTGCGCGGCGTGAGCCCGCGGCGAAGGACGTCCATCACCAGCTCACCGCATTGGCGCGCGACCTCCAGCTTCCGAGGGTCGGTCGCGCCGACGGTCCCGCTGCCCATCGGCGCCAAGCCGAGGAACTCCAACACCATGGCCATCGTGTTGGCCGTGTACTGGGCACCGCAGGCGCCGGCACCCGGGCACGCCGCGTCTTCGATCGCGATCAGCTCGTCCTCGCTGATGGCGCCGGCGTGATACCGGCCGACGCCTTCGAAAACGTCTTGAATCGTGATGTCTCGTCCCTGGTAGCGGCCGGGAGCGATTGAACCCGAATAGAGGATGAGTCCGGGGATGTCGAGCCGGGCCAAGGCCATCGCCGCTGCCGGGATCGTCTTGTCGCAGCCGACGATGATGACGGCTGCGTCGAAGGCGTAGCCGACGCCGCACAGCTCAATGGAATCGGCGATGACCTCCCGCGAGATCAATGAAGCCTTCATCCCCTCCGTGCCCATGGAGATGCCATCGCTGATGGCGATGGTGTTCACCTCCATCGGCGTGCCCCCGGCTGCGCGGACCCCTTCGGCCACCTTCGCCGCGAGCTCGCGGTGGTTCCAGTTACAGGGCATCGTGCCGATCCAGGAGTGCGCCACCATCACCAGCGGCCGCTGCAGGTCCTCGGATGTGAACCCTACCGATTTGAAATAGGAGCGGGCCGGGGCTCGATCAGGCCCCTCGATGAGCCGGCGGCTGCGGTGGCGCGGATCGAGCGGCATGACGGACTCCTCCTCGCGAGCACGAGCTTCCCGTTCGAAACGGCGCCTCGGATTGTACGCCTCGCCCCGAGACTGGGCGAACCGCCTCAGCTAACCCCGGAACGGGAGGCCACCGCCTCGATCGCCTCGGCGAGGCGGTGGACGCCCTCCTCGATGTCCTCGTAGTCGACGTAACTAAAGGCAAGGCGGAGGTGATTGGTAGGACGACCATCGGCGAAAAAGGCGGCACCGGCGCCGACCAGCACGCCGCGCTGGTTCGCCTCGATGGCCACCTCGCGGGCGTCGATGCCTTCCCGTAGTGCGAGCCAAAGGAAGAAGCCGCCCCGCGGCCGCTCCCAGCGGCAGTAGGGCATGCAGTATCGCCGCAGCGCGTCCTCCATCCGTTCGAGTTTCCGCCGGTATATCCCGCGCAGACGCTCCACGTGGCGGTCGAGGTCGCCGGAACGGATCATCTCAGCCACCACCCTGCCGAGGAACGGGCTCGTTCCCATGTCGTAGCGGACGGCAGCCATCCGAGCGACGAGCGGTGCGGGGCCGAGCGTCCAGCCGAGCCGCAGGCCCGTCGCGATGATCTTCGAGAAGCTGTTCACCTTCACCACGTGCGTCCCGCCCGAAAGGGCGAAGAGCGAGGGCGGAGGAGGAGCTTCGAACCAAAGCTCACCGTAGGCATCGTCCTCCAGGATGACGAAGCCCCACTCTTTGGCAAGCCGTACCAGCCGCTCTCGACGGTCGAGGCTCATCGTGCACCCGGCGGGGTTCTGGTGGTTCGGGATGGTGTAGAGCAGCTTCGGGCGCCGTCCTTCGGCATCGAGCCGCCGGAGCGCCTCTTCGACGGCGTCGACACGGAGGCCGTCGGCGTCTAGCGGGATGGCGACCAACTCGGCTCCGAAGGAGCGAAAGGTGCGCAGGCTCCCGGGGAAATTCGGACTTTCGGCAAGGACAACGTCGCCGATGTCGAGGAGCACTTCGCAGAGGTTGCCGATGCCGTGGGCCGAACCCGACGAGATGATCACCTGGTCGACAGCGATGGGCACTCCCTCGATGCGGCTCGACCGCTCGGCGACAGCCGCCCGCAGGGGGTAGGGGCCGTACGTGCCGCCGTACTCGAGCGCCTCCTTCCGTTCGCGCTCGAGCACCCTGCGCACCGCCCGCTCCAGCTCGGCAGCGGGCAGCGAAGGGATGTCGGGCAGGCCGCCGGCGAACGAAATGACGGGGCGTGGGTCGGGTTGCGCCGCCGCCCACACCGCCGGCCCGACGATCCGGGCACGCCGGCTGAGCAGGGTCTCGAGCGTGGCTTCGAAGTCGGCGACGGACATCTCGCGCATGCTCCCCGAATTGTGAGCGCAGTATAGAGCGCCGCCGCGGCCGTGGCGCGACGGAGCATCGGCAATGGCGATACCGGCAATTGATTTCGGTAGGGAAACGACGGACCGGGTCGGTTGACGGGCGGTGGTATACTGAGCTTCCATAAAGCCCGTCTTTGGAACTTTGGGAAGTCTTTCACAAAGCTACGCGCCAGCGTAGCAGGGGCAATCCCATTTCCCGACGGGCAGAGGGGGAGACGCGGATGACCACGGCTCGGCCGCCTGCACAGGGGCTCTACCGCCCGGAGTTCGAGCGCGACGCCTGCGGCGTCGGGTTCATCGTCCACCTGAAGGGGCAGCGGTCGCACGCGATCATCGAGAACGCGCTCACCGCGCTCGAAAACCTTAGCCACCGCGGAGCTTCGGGGGCGGAGGTGAACACGGGCGATGGCGCCGGCATCCTCATCCAGATCCCGCACGAGTTCTTCGCACACGAGGCGGCGATGCTCGGCATCCGCCTTCCGGAGCGGGGGAAGTACGCGGTCGGCATGTTTTTCGCCTCGAAAGACCCCCGCGCGCGCCAACAGGCGATGGCGGTGTTCGCCCAGATCGTCGAGGAAGAGGGGCAGCACCTGCTCGGGTGGCGCGAAGTGCCCACGAACAACGCCTCGCTGGGGCGCGCCGCGCTCGAGGCGGAGCCCTCCATCTGGCAGTGCTTCATTGCCCGCGGGCATGACGTCGCCGACGAGGACGACTTCGAACGGCGGCTCTACGTCATCCGCAAGCGGTTCGAGAAGGCGATCCACCGCGTCGGCATCCGCGACGCGGAGACGTTCTACTTCCCGAGCCTGAGCTGCCGAACAGTGGTCTACAAGGGGATGCTCACGGCCAAGCAGCTGCGGGAGTACTACCCCGACCTGTCCGACCGCCGGATGACGAGCGCGCTCGCCATGTTCCATTCGCGCTTCAGCACGAACACGTTCCCGAGCTGGGACCTGGCGCACCCGTACCGGATGATCGCCCACAACGGCGAGATCAACGCCCTTCGCGGCAACATCAACTGGATGACCGCGCGGGAGGCGCTGTTCTCCTCCCGCTACTTCAAGGACACGAACAAGATCGTCCCCGTCCTCGACGACAAGCGGAGCGACACCGCGAACCTGGACATGGCCTTCGAACTGCTCGTTCGGGCGGGCCGCAGCCCGGCCCACGCCATGATGATGCTCATTCCCGAGGCGTGGGAAAACCACGAATCGATGAGCGACACGAAGAAGGCCTTCTACCAGTACCACTCCTGTTTCATGGAGCCGTGGGACGGCCCTGCTTCTGTCGCCTTCACCGACGGCAAGACGATCGGCGCCGTCCTCGACCGGAACGGCCTTCGCCCTTCGCGCTACATCATCACGAAGGACGACCTCGTCATTATGGCCTCGGAGGTAGGCGTGCTGCCCATCCCCGAGGAGCGTATCGTGGCGAAAGGGCGCCTGCAGCCGGGCCGTATGTTCCTCGTCAGCCTGGAAGAGGGGCGCATCATCGACGACACCGAGCTGAAGGAAGGGCTCGCCCGGGAACACCCCTACCGGGAGTGGCTGGACCGGTACATGGTCAAGCTGGAGGACTTGCCTCCCGGTGACGTTCCTCCGCGCCTCGACCAGGAGAGCCTGCTCCGCCAGCAGCTCGCCTTCGGCTACACCGTCGAAGATTTGAAATACCACCTCGGCCCGATGGCGCGGGACGGAGAGGAGGCGGTGGGCTCAATGGGGAACGACGCGCCCCTCGCCGTGCTCTCCGACCGCCCGCAGCCGCTCTACAATTATTTCAAACAGCTCTTCGCTCAGGTCACGAACCCCCCGCTCGACGCCATCCGCGAGGAACTCGTGACCTCGGTGGAGACACTGATCGGCCCAGAGGGCAACCTACTCGAACCGGCGCCCGAACACTGTCACGTCATCTGGGCGCACCTTCCCTTCCTCACGAACGAAGAGCTGGCGAAGCTGAAGAACCTCCGCGACGGCACCCTCAAGGCTGTCACCCTGTCGACGCTGTGGCCGGCAAGGGAGGGCCCGCGGGCGCTCGAGCACGCAATGGAACGCCTCTTCAAGGAAGCGGACCGCGCGATCGCTGAGGGGGCTAAGATCCTCATTCTCTCCGACCGGGGGGTCGACGCCGACCATGCGCCGATTCCAGCCCTCCTCGCCGTCTCCGGGCTGCACCACTACCTCGTGCGCACGAAGCAGCGAACCCGCGTCGGCCTCGTGGTGGAAAGCGGCGAGCCCCGGGAAGTCCATCATTTCGCCTTGCTCATCGGATACGGTGCGAGCGCCATCAACCCGTATCTGGCGATCGAGACGGTGCTCCAGATGCGGGAGGAGGGGCTGCTCGAGAAGGAGCGCACGGAGGAGGAAGTCGTCCACAACCTGCTGAAGGCCATCAAGAAGGGCGTCGTGAAGGTGATGTCCAAGATGGGCATCTCTACCATTCAGAGCTACCGCGGCGCCCAGATCTTCGAGGCGATCGGCCTTCGCGAGGAGTTCGTCGACAAGTACTTCACGAAGACGGTCTCCCGAGTGGGAGGCATCGGCATCGATGAAGTCGCCATCGAGACGCTGGCACACCACCAGCGGGCATTCCCCGAGCGCTCCGGCGGTTTGCAGCAGTTGCCGTGGGGCGGTCAGTACCAGTGGCGGCGCGATGGCGAATACCACCTCTTCAATCCCGACACCGTCTTCAAACTCCAGCACGCCACGCGGACCGGGAACTACCGCATCTTCAAGGAGTACTCGAAGCTCGTCGACGACCAGTCGAAGAGGATGTGCACGCTCCGCGGGCTCTTCGAGATCAAGTCGGACCGCCCGCCGATCCCCATCGAGGAAGTGGAACCCGCGGAAGAGCTCTTCAAGCGCTTCGTGACGGGTGCGATGTCGTTCGGGGCGCTCAGCGCCGAAGCACACGAGACGCTCGCCATCGCCATGAACCGCATCGGCGGGAAGAGCAATTCGGGCGAGGGAGGCGAAGACCGCCGCCGCTACACCCCTGACCCGAACGGCGACTCGCGCCGGAGCGCGGTGAAGCAGGTCGCCTCCGGCCGCTTCGGCGTCACCAGCGAGTACCTCGTCAACGCCGACGAGCTCCAAATCAAGATGGCCCAGGGCGCGAAGCCCGGCGAGGGCGGCCAGCTCCCCGGCCACAAGGTGTATCCCTGGATTGCCGAGGTACGGTATTCGACGCCGGGCGTCGGCCTCATCAGCCCGCCGCCCCACCACGACATCTACTCCATCGAAGACCTGGCTCAGCTCATCCACGACCTGAAGAACGCGAACCCGCGGGCACGCATCTCCGTGAAGCTCGTGGCTGAGATCGGTGTCGGCACCGTGGCTGCGGGCGTCGCCAAGGCGAAGTCGGACGTGGTGCTGATCAGCGGGCACGACGGCGGGACGGGAGCGAGCCCGCTCACCTCCATCAAGCACGCCGGGATCCCCTGGGAGCTCGGCCTCGCCGAAACCCAGCAGACGTTGGTGATGAACCGCCTTCGCGACCGCATCATCGTGCAGGTCGACGGTCAGATGAAAACCGGCCGTGACGTCATCATCGCAGCCCTCCTGGGTGCCGAGGAGTACGGGTTCGCAACAGCCCCGCTCGTCGTGATGGGCTGCGTGATGATGCGGGTCTGCCACCTCGACACCTGCCCGGTGGGCGTGGCGACGCAGAACCCGAAGCTGCGGGAGCGCTTCACCGGCAAGCCGGAGCACGTCATCAACTTCTTCCGCTTCGTTGCCGAAGAGGTGCGCGAGTACCTGGCTCAGATGGGATATCGGCGCCTCGAGGAGATCATCGGGCGAGTCGACCTGCTGGACGTTCGAAAGGCAATCGATCATTGGAAGGCACAGGGGCTGGACTTCTCGGCCATCCTCTACAAGCCGGAGGTAGGCCCGGACGTCCCCATCCGCTGCGTGCGCGAACAGGATCATGGGCTGGAGAAGGCGCTGGATAACCAGCTCATCGAAATGGCGAGGCCGGCGCTCGAGCGTGGGGAGAAGGTCCGTGTCGAGCTTCCCATCCGCAACATCAACCGCGCCGTCGGCACGATGCTCGGGAGCGAACTGACCCGGCGGTATGGGTTCAACGGTCTGCCGGACGACACCATCGAGCTGCGGTTCAAGGGTTCGGCCGGCCAGAGTCTCGGCGCCTTCCTGCCGGCGGGCATCACCATCTACCTCGAAGGCGACGCCAACGACTACCTCGGCAAGGGGCTCTCCGGCGGCAAGATTATCGTCCGTCCGCCGCGCGAAGCGACGTACGTGGCCGAAGAGAACATCATCATCGGGAACGTCGCCTTCTACGGGGCAACCAGCGGCGTGGCCTTCATCCGCGGTCGCGCGGGGGAACGGTTCTGCGTTCGGAACAGCGGCGTCGTCGCCGTGGTCGAGGGCGTGGGCGACCACGGCTGCGAGTACATGACCGGAGGCCGGGTGGTCGTCATCGGGCCTACGGGCCGGAACTTCGCCGCTGGGATGAGCGGGGGCATCGCCTACGTGTGGGACCCCGACGGCACGTTCCCGCAGCGCTGCAACATGGAAATGGTCGAGCTGGAGCCGCTCGACGACGAGGAGGACATCGAACTGGTGCACGGCCTCCTGCAGCGCCATCGCGGGTACACGGAGAGCGCGGTCGCCGAGCGGCTGCTCGCCCGTTGGCCCGAGGTGACCCGGGAGTTCGTGAAGGTCATGCCGCTCGATTACAAGCGGGTGCTTCAGCAGCAGCGCCGCGCCGCTGCAGAGGCCACGGAACCAGCACTGGGAGCCGCCCATGGGTAAGCCGACGGGATTCCTCGAGTACCGCCGTCAGGGCCCTCTTCGCCGTCCGGTCCAGGAGCGCATCCACGATTGGCTCGAGATCTACGAAGAGTTTCCGGTGGAGACGCTCCGGAAGCAGGCTGCCCGCTGCATGGACTGCGGTATTCCCTTCTGCCATCAGGGCTGTCCGTTGGGCAACCTCATCCCTGACTGGAACGACCTCATCTACCGCGGCCGCTGGCGCGAGGCGATTGAGCGCCTTCACGCGACGAACAACTTCCCCGAATTCACGGGGCGGCTTTGCCCGGCTCCCTGCGAAGCGGCCTGCGTCCTCGGGATCAACGACGATCCCGTCACGATCAAGGTCGTCGAGCAGTCCATAGTCGACTACGCCTGGGAGCAGGGCTGGATCGTGCCCCAGCCCCCTAAGGTGCGGACCGGGAAGAAGGTCGCCATCGTGGGCTCCGGTCCCGCAGGGCTCGCCTGCGCCCAGCAGCTCGCCCGAGCCGGACATTCGGTCACCGTGTTCGAGCGTGCCGACCGCATCGGGGGCCTGCTGCGATACGGCATTCCCGACTTCAAGATGCGGAAGTACCTCATCGACCGCCGTATCGCCCAAATGGAAGCCGAAGGCGTCGAGTTCCGCCCGGGAGTGAACGTGGGGGTCGACATCGATGCCCGGGAGCTCCGCGCCCAGTTCGATGCGATCTGCCTCGCCGCGGGCGCCACCCAGCCTCGCGACCTGCAGGTGCCGGGCCGAGAGCTGAAGGGCGTCTACTTCGCGATGGAGTACCTGACGCTCCAGAACCGCCGCATCGCCGGCGACGAGATCCCCGACGAGCAGTTCATCAGCGCCAAGGGGAAGAAGGTCATCATCCTTGGCGGCGGCGATACCGGCGCGGATTGCCTGGGCACCGCCCACCGCCAGGGAGCGCGCGAGGTACGCCAGTACGAACTCCTGCCACGGCCCCCCGATACCCGGCCTCCGGAGACCCCGTGGCCCATGTGGCCGAACATCTTTCGCGTATCGTCGGCACACGAGGAGGGCGGCATCCGCGACTACAGCATCCTCACGAAGCGGCTCTCCGGCGAGAACGGCGTCCTGAAGAAACTGCACGCCGTCCGCGTTGAGTTCGTCAACGAGAACGGCCGCCAGGTAATGCGCGAAATCCCGGGCACCGAATTCGAGGAGGACGTGGACCTGCTTCTCCTCGCGATGGGCTTCGTGGGTCCCGAACGGGGCCCGCTCGTCGAGCAGCTCGGGCTCGAACTCACCGAACGCGGCACCGTGAAGGCCGACGAAAACAAGATGACGTCGGTCGAAGGCGTGTTCGTAGCCGGCGACATGACCCGCGGCGCGTCGCTCATCGTCTGGGCGATCGCGGAGGGGCGAGCCGCGGCGCGCAACATCGACCGTTACCTCATGGGGGAGACGGTGCTCCCCTGAGGGGCTAACTCGAACGCTCGACCAGGAATTCGCCGATGGCGGTCAATTCCTGCCGCCAGCGGGGTGCAAGCGCCAACTCGTCGAGGAGCTCCCGCGCCCGCGCTTCATGGCGCCGGGCGAGTTCACGGCAGCGGCCATTGGCGCCAGCCTGCTCCAGCGCCGCGACCACCGCTTCGATGTCGTCGGCGGTCAGTTCGCGCTTCGCATAGGCCGCGCGAACTGCAGACCCCGCGGACGGATGTTCGAGCGCGACCACGACAGGGAGCGTTTTCTTTCGCCGGGCGATGTCGCTCGTGTTCGATTTGCCCGTTTCGCCTGGGTCCCCCCATACGCCGAGATAGTCGTCGTGCGCCTGGAAGGCGAGACCGATCTCTTCGCCCCACCGCCGCAGTCCCTCGGCAAGAGCAGCGTCTGCTCCCGCCAACAGAGCACCGACTTCGAGCGAGGCGCCGAGCAGAGCACCGGTCTTGCACCGCACCATCTCCAGGTATTCGTCCTCGGAGATCTCCGCACGAGATTCGAAGGCGATGTCGAGCCACTGGCCGCGGATCATCTCCATGACTGCCCGGTCGAGAGCGTCGAGGGCCGCGGTCCTGCGGTCACTCGGCACAGGCGCGCGGGCCAACGTCCGCACTGCGAGCGCGAACAGGAAATCGCCGGTGTTGATCGCCTGGGCTTCCCCGAAAAGCGCCCAGACCGTCGGGCGGTGATGGCGCTCGGCGTCGCGGTCCTGAACGTCGTCGTGAACGAGGGAGAAGTTGTGCACGAGCTCGATCGCCGCTGCTCCGGCGAGAGCGTCGTCACTCCTCCCGCCGACCGCTTCAGCGGCGAGGAGGCAGAGGGCCGGTCGGATCCGCTTGCCTCCGGCGCTGGAAGGGCGTCCGCTCTCGTCCTCCCAGCCGAGGACGTACCGCGCCGTTCGGACGAGAGGGTCGTCCCCTGCCCCTACGGCCGCCCTGAGTTCCTCCTCGACGGCCGGGAGGTAGCGCAGGAGGGCGGACGGAACGGCGGGGCTTGCCATGGGTCAGCGGATCGCCATCGGGGGGAGCTGCCGCTCCTCGTCGCGCAGCGCCCCAAGGGCCTCGCGCACGCGGAAGGCGATTCCCTCGGCATCGAGGAAGTAGATTTTGCGGAACGTCTTCTGCGGGCCGTGGTCGACGATGGCGTCGGGCATGGTGAGGCTCAACAAGAATTTATCCGCCATTCTGCGGTCGGCCAGCAGCTCGAGCACCCCGGAACCGAACCCGCCCGCGCGCACATTTTCTTCGGCGGTGACCACGCCCCGCGTGCGGCTCGCGAGCTCGAGGATGAGCTCCTCGTCGAGCGGTTTGGCGAAGCGCGCGTTCACCACGGCCGCGTCGATCTCGAACTCTTCCAGGATTTGCGCCGCCCGGAGACACTCGGTCACCGGGGCTCCGAATCCGATGAGCACGACATCGCTGCCGTCGCGCAGGAGTTCCGCCTTTCCAATTTCGAGGCGGCGCATGGGGCGGTCCGTCGGCGCGCCGGGGCCGGTGCCGCGCGGGTATCGCACGGCGAAGGGCCCGTCGACGTAGAGTACGGCCGTGTACAGGAGGTCGCGGAGCTCGGCCTCGTCTTTCGGGGCGGACACGACCATCCCCGGCAGACAGCGCAAGTAGGAGGTGTCGATGAACCCCTGGTGCGTCTTGCCGTCGTCGCCGACGAAGCCGGCGCGATCCATGGCGAAGATGACAGGCAGCCCCTGCACCACGACGTCATGCACAACCTGGTCGAATCCGCGCTGCAGGAACGTGGAGTAGATAGCGGCGATGGGACGCAGCCCTTGGGTGGCGAGGCCGGCAGCGAAGGTCACGGCGTGCTGCTCGCAGATTCCGACGTCGAAAACTCGCCGCGGGAAGCGCTTCTGGACGGGCGCTAGGCCGGTACCCTCGAGCATCGCCGCCGTGATCGCCACCACGCGCTCGTCCTGCTCCATCAATTCCGCCACTGCCTCGCCGAAGACCTGGCTGTACGTCGGCGGCGGAGGAGGCGCGCCGGGCGCCGTTTGCTTCAGCCAGTACGTACCGCTGTGGCTCTTCACGGGGTCAGCCGCTGCTTCCGGAATGCCATGACCCTTCTCCGTGAGGACGTGGAGGAGCACCGGCTTCCCTTTGACCTGCTTGATCGCCCGCAGGGTCGCCTCCAGTTCTCGGATGTCGTGCCCGTCGACCGGTCCGTAGTACTCGAACCCGAACTGCTCCCAGAAGCTCGCGGGGACAAGGAGATCGCGTACGCTGGCCTTCACCCGCTTCGCCCGCTCCCACATCGACTTGCCGAGGGGGAGATGCTCCACGAGGTTGCCGATCTCCTGCTTTGCGCGGCGGTAGTGGGGGTCGATCCGCAGCTTGTTGATGTTCCGGCTGAGCGCCCCCACGTTCGGCGAGATCGACATCGCGTTGTCGTTGAGGATGACGAGGATGTTGAGGCCCATGTCTCCGGCATGGTTGAGGGCCTCGAATGACATCCCTGCGGTCATCGCCCCATCGCCGACCACCGCCACCACGTGGAAGTCCTCGCCCTTGAGGTCGCGGGCTGTTGCGATGCCGACCGCCGCGGAGATCGCGGTGCCCGCATGCCCCGCCCCGAAGATGTCGTGCTCGCTTTCGCGCCGGTCAGCAAAGCCCGAGAGTCCGCCGTACTGCCGAATGGTGTACATCCGGTCCTTGCGGCCCGTCAGCATCTTGTGGACGTACACCTGGTGGCTGACGTCCCAGATGATCTTGTCGCGCGGGGAGTCGTACAGCCGGTGGAGGGCGAGTGTGAGCTCTACTACCCCGAGGTTGGACGCAAGATGACCTCCGCCCCCGATGCTCCTGACGATCTCGACGAGTTCTTCGCGGATCTCGCGCGCGAGCTGCTCCAGCTCCTCATAGGTGAGCGCACGGAGGTCGGCGGGCGAATTCACGCGGTCGAGGATACGGGCCACCTCGGTACCTCCTCTCGGGAGAGCTCACGCTCAGTAGACCAGAGCGCACCGCTACAGGGCGTACGGCAGCTTACGCAGCCCGCCCGGGGCCAACGTACGGCGGCCCGGAAGCACCGGTCAAGATTCCCGCAGGAGCGCTTGCCCCTTATCGCGGATACCGCAGGGGCGATGTCTCGCTCCAGGGAAGCGCTTCCTCGGCGACGTCGAGGCGGACCTTTTTCCAGGTGACGCGGATCGTTCCGGAGCCTTCTTCCGGCTCGACCAGTAGCTCGAGCATCGCCTCGTCCAGCTCCTCGGCCGGGCGCGTCAGCGCCTGGAGGAACGCCTCTGCAGCTTCGTGCGTCTCCAGCATCCGGGGTTGCCACCGCCCGAAGACGCGCTCGTTCTGCGCGTACTCCTCCGTCATGCCGGTGCGCACGAAGGGATACAGCACAGAGAACGCCTTCACGAGGCCCGCGTTCCGGCCCAGGTTGACATGCAGCACGCGAGGCAAGGCGAGCACCGCCCAGTTCGCCACGACATAACCAGGGACGCTGACGCCCGGGTCGATCGCCTGTCGCGAGGAGATGTACACGACCTGGAGCGGCTCGTTGGCGTACACGGCTTCCCCCGCCCAGAGGTGGGTGAGGAAAAGGAAGCCGTCGATCTTCGTATCCAGTACGTCCCGCGTCTCGGCCAGGTTGTCGACGAACGCCTGGCGAACCCGCGCCCGGCGCATCGCCATGCTCTCGCCTTCGATGGGCCGCGGCGGACGGCCGAAGCTGTAGCCGTGCTCAGTCAGGCCGGAGTTGCAGATGAGCAGGTTGGGGGGCTGCCCGCCCATGCGCTCGATCACGTAGCTGCGGATGGACCACAGGTCGCTGGTGTTGGTGACATCCGCCTGGACCGGGAAGGCGTTCACGCCTTGGCTGCGAAGGTATTCGACGAGGTCGAGGCCGTCCTGGTAGCTGCGGAAAAAGTGAACGGCGACCGACGCGGCGCCGTTGAGGCCGGCGGCGAGGGCAAAGGCCTGCCCCATGCCTCCATCCTTTCCTGCCCCGCTGATGAAGACGCGCTTCCCTTCGACGCCAGCACGGAGCTCCGGGCCGAAGCGGAACTTTTCGGGGTCGACGGTGAACGCCATGCAGTCTCACTCCCGCGGTTGATGGTGATGGGCAGTCTACCGCGCGGGACGTATTCAGGCTACGAACGGCTGGCCGGGCAGGTATTCGAACGGTCTATGCTTCGTTCGCTGAAGGCAATCGGATTTCGAAGGTGGCGCCGCGCCCCGGCTGGGACCGGAGGCGAACCTCGCCGCCCATCGCCCGGACCAGCTCTGCAACGATCGCGAGCCCCAGGCCGCTGCCACCTTCCCGCCGGCTCCTACCTCGGTCGATGCGGAAGAACCGGTCGAAGACGCGCGGCTGCGCTTCTTCGGGGATGCCCGGGCCGAAGTCTTGCACCCACAGAACCGCCTCGGAGCCCTCGCGGCGTGCTCCGATGATGACCCGTCCGCCCTCGGCGCCGTACTTGATGGCGTTGTCGACCAAATTCATGACCGACCGGTGCAGATGATCGGGGTGCGCGAGCGCGGACAGGCCAGGAGGCACGTCAGCCTCCAATACGACGCCCCGGCGCCGGGCGAGCGGCTCCATCTCCCGCAGTACGACCTCGGCCAGCCGGCGGAGCGCCACCGGCTCGCGCTCGAGATCGGTGCCCTCGTGCGCCGTCAGCAGGAGAAGGTCTTCGCTGAGCCGAGTGAGGCGTTCCGTTTGCGTCTTCACGGTCTCCAGCAGCTCACGATACTCGTCGGGACTGAGCTCGGCCTCCATCTCGGCGACTTCGATGGACGCGCGGATCGCGGCGAGGGGCGTCCGGAGTTCGTGCGAAGCATCTTGCACGAAGCGCCGCTGACGCTCGAAGGCGTCCTCGAGCCGGGCGATCATCGAGTCGAAGGTGTCGGCGAGCCGCTTCAGCTCATCCTCCGGCCCCTGGTAGCCGATCCGTCGCGTCAGATTCGTCGCGCTGATCTCCGAAGCCACTTCGGTGATGTCACGGATCGGCCGCAGCATCACGCCGGAGATGATGTACCCTCCCACGCCGGACGCGAGCGCCAATGCGACTACGGCCCCGAGGGACCACGTCTGCAGCCGGTCGAGGTTCTGCGACCGGATCTGCGCCTCTGCTTCCTGCACGATGACGCCCGGGGAGACGATTGGCACGAACCCGCTGACCGAACTCTCGGGCGCGGCCTGAACGGGCTGCCACTCGATGTCGGGCACGTGCAGGGTGTCGAAGAGGACCACCTGCGGCCGGTCGAGCCGCACTGCGATGTTCAGCGCCACGACGAAGGCGACGCCGAAGACGAGGAGCAGGCTCGAATACCAAACGGCGAGCCGGAAGCGGATGGTTTGCGCAAATGCTGGCAGCCGCACCTCAGAGCACGTAGCCCTTCCCGCGGATAGTCTCGATGAGCGGCTCGTCGAACCCCTCGTTGATCTTCCGGCGGAGGTTGTTCATGTGCACCTTCACCGTTTGCGTAAAGGGGTTCGTGTTTTCGTCCCACAGATGCTCGAGAAGCTCCTCCTGGGGGACTGCCCTCCCGGCATTCCGCGCCAGGTAGTAAAGCAGCGCGAACTCTTTCGGCGTGAGGTGGATCTCGACGCCGTTCCGCCTGACCTTGTTCGTGTTGGGGTCGAGCTCGAGCCCTTTCGTTCGCAGCACCGGCTCGCGCAGCGTGGTTTCGCGGCGGGTGAGGGCGCGGATTCGGGCGGCGAGTTCGCTGAAGGCGAACGGTTTCACCAGATAGTCGTCGGCGCCCGAGTCGAGACCTTCCACGCGCTCGCGAATGGCGCTGCGAGCGGTGAGCATGATGATGCCGCCTGTGTATCCCGCGGCGCGAAGCCGGCGGCACACCTCCACGCCGTCGACGCGGGGGAGGTTGAGGTCAAGACAGATCACGTCGTATCGGGTGACCGCCGCCTTCTCGAGGGCCTCGGCGCCGTCGTAGGCCGTGTCGACGGCGTATCCGAGCTTGGTTAGCCCCCGCTCCAACGCGGCGGTAATCGGCTCTTCGTCTTCGACGACCAGGATCCGCATCGTCTCGCAGCTCCGCGACGGTTCTCCTTCCACCGTACCGCGGTGCCGCCGAACGCGAGGTAAAGACGGCTCAAGCGCGGGCCGAGAGGAGCGGCGGCTCGACCTCGACCGGCTTCGCCTTGACGTACTTCAGCACCATCTCCTTCGTGTCGGCAGCGCGAAGCTGGCGGATGAGGAAGACGAACTTCTCCTCAAGAGCGCGCCGCAGCTCAGCGCGGATCTCCTCGGGAAGATCCCACACCTGGCGCTTGAAGGGGCCCCAGGTCTTCTTCCGCGTCTTGTAGAAGAACTGGATGTCGGTCTCCCCTTCCTTGCGCTCGTCGGCGAATTCGCGCTCGCAGTAGCGGCGCATCTCGTCGAGGAGGCTCGCCGGGAAGAGCGGGTGTTCCATGATGAGGTTCTGGAACCCGGTGGCAAGGTGGATCTCCGCCGTCTCTACCTCGGGAAAGCGATGGAAGAGCTCGTCGGGAAGCGTGCTCGCCCCGTGCTGGACTGCCCCCGCCATGCCGTACCGCTCCCGAGCGACCCGCGACAGCTCGCGCAGCGTGTCGAAGTCGATGGCCACCTGGGCGATGGTGCCATCGGGCAGGGGGATGCCCCCGTGTGTGGTTCCAGTTTGCACGCTTACCTTCGAGAGCACGGGGAAATCGGGCCCCACGAGGTCACGAAAGCCGTCGGCGTAGGCGACGAGCTCTTCGACGGTGGAGTTGTGCTTGCCGACCTCGCCGATCTCGCCGCCGATGGAGATGGTGATCCCCTCCGGTTCGAGGGAACGGACCAGCTTTGCCAGATGCGCAGTGAGCTTACAGTTCGGGGCCTGCTGGTCCTCGACCCGCTCGTAGCTCAGGTCGACCAACGTCGAAGCGTCGATGTCGATGCAGTAGAACTGCGCGCGGATTGCCTTCCGAATGAGCTCTTCCAGGGCCTTCGTCTCGCCTTCCGGGTCGGAGGCGAACTTCTTGGCGTTCGCTTGGAAGTGGTCCCCCTGGATGAAGACTGGGCCCGTGTAGCCTTCTTTGATTGCGGCGGCAAGGACGACGGCCGCGATTTCGGCAGGTTCCTGGTAGGTGTATCCCATCTCGGAGCGGGCGAGCTCGAAGACCGTGGCGTAGCCGTTCGTGGCCTTGATGGCGCGGAAGAGCGCCCGAGACATGTCGTACGCCATGCCGCGGATGTTCACAGCCGGGACCGTGAACCCGCCTACCTCGCCACGCCCCCGGGCCATGTACAGCTCGTGGATGCTTGCGGAGATCGCCCCGAGTTCCGGGGCAGCGGCGTGGATGGCGTAGCGCGCCAGCTCCTTCTCTTCGTCGGAGCCGAACACCGCCAGGCGAACGATGTCGTCGATGTTGGCCTTCACTGCTGCGGCGTCGCGGAGCCGCGGGCGGTTTCCAGAGAGGTCGAGACAGGCAGCGAGCATCCCGTTCATGGGGGCAATTGTACCACCAGGCCCCGTTCGCCCGAATGGCGCCACGCACCGCGTGGAAGGGTGACGAGCTTCAGGCTGCGCGGACTGCTTGCTCCGGCCGCCGGCTCGCGCGCCGCTCGAGCATGTACCCGAAACCGCGCACGTTGACGATATAGCTTGGCTCGGCAGGGTCGAGCTCGATCTTCCGGCGGATGCGGCGGATGTACACCTTGACGATCTCCTGCGCCTCGCGCTCGGAGTACGAGTAGTCCTGAACGGCGCGGAGGATTTCCACCGGGCTGACGACCTTGCCGGCGTTCTTCGCCAGGTAGGCGAGGATCTTGAATTCCGTCGGCGTCAGCGGGATCCGCTCATCGTTTCGGACGGCCTGGCACCGGTCGAAGTCGAGGATGAGGTCTCGCACGGCGATCGTCTTCGGCTCCTCGTCTTCGGAGGGCTGGGCCGCCCTGCGCCGCCGGGCGATCGCAGCCACCTGAGCGGCGAAGACGTCGCCGCCATCGGTGTCGCGCACGCACACGTCAGCCCCGGCCTCCAGCGCGGCTGCCAGCCCGGCAGCGTGCGGACCGGGCGCAATCACCATGAGGACCGCGTTGGGCGCCACCCGGGCGACGTTCTCGACGATGCGGAGGTCGGCTTCATGCCGAGGGTCGATGGCGAGTACCACCAGGTCGGGGCGGAACTGTGCGACCAGACGTTCGGTGTCGCGGTCGTGCGGCCGTTCGGTGGTAGTGAAGCCGCAGCGGGCGAGCGCGGGGAGCACGTCAGCCGAGCTGTACTCCCGGGTGTGGGTCACGAACGCCACCGAGGGGCGAAAAGTGTCCGTTCCGCGATTCGACATCGTCAACTCTCCCGTGTCCCGCAATCCCCGAAGCTTCCTCCGTCGTGCCGCTGCTGCGGCGGGCTGTCGAAGCCGCTCCCGCGGATGTCGTGTCATTCCAATGTTCGGCCGTCGCACCCGGAACCATTAGGGGAGGAGCCGCCAAGCGCTTACGCGGCGGAGCGCGTGAGCGCGCGCCGCAGGCGCTTCACCGCTTGGGCGTGGAGCTGGCTCACGCGCGTCTCGGACACGTTGAGGATTCCGGCGATGTCGCGCATCGTCAGGCGCTCCACGTAGTACAGCGAGATGACGAGGCGCTCGCGCTCGGGCAGCGCCTTCACGGCCTCGACCAGCTCTTCGTACAGCTCCTTCTCCTCGAAGGTCTTCGTGAAGTCGATGTCCTCCTCGGCCGTAGGCATCTCCGCGGCCGGAAACGAGTCCCCGTCTTCGTCCTTCGAGAGCATCCGATCGAGCGAGACCGTCACCCATTTGGTGTTGATGGCGGCCTCGCGGTATTCGGCCAGAGTCAGCCCCATGTGGTCGGCCGCCTCGGCCTCGGTCGGATCACGGCCAAGGATGGCCTGAAGCTCGCTCTGGGCACGCTGGACGTCGCGCGCCTTCTGCCGCATCGTGCGGCTCAGGCGGTCCATGCGGCGGAAGGCATCGATCATCGCCCCGCGGATACGCCGCACGGCGTAGGCATGGAAGTTCGTGCCCTTCGTCGGGTCGTAGCGCCGGACCGCCTCGACCAGCCCGCAAGTGCCGTATCCAACCGCGTCCTCATATTCGAGGACGCCCGGGATCTCCAGAGGGAGCGTGCGGGCGATCTTGCGCACAAGCGGGGCGTACTGGAGGACGAGACGCTGCTGCTCTTCCAAGGGCAGCCGATGACCGCTGTCGGGCTCGTCGCCCTCCGCTCCCGGGACGCGGCCCCCCGGCTCCTCGTAGGTCCACTCCATGATCGTTCTCCTGTCCTTCCCGTCGTGCCGCCCGGGTCCGTCAGAATGTGCTGCCGGGATAGTCGGGCGGCTGGCCCCATGCTCGAGGTGTCATACGTGACAGAAAAACGGAAAGGACGTGTCGGTTTCGTGGTGCCTCGGTGACGCGACTGCGACATAACGTGCGCTCCGTTTTCGAACCGAAACGCGCCATCTGCTAGGCTGCGCGGTGGCCCTCGGAGGTGGCAGGATGCTTCGGCTGTATTCGTCTCTCGGCCGTGCGGTGCTCCCGTTCCGCACCGTCGCCCCGGGCGAGGTGCGGATGTATGTCTGCGGCGTGACCCCCTACGACGTGACGCACTTGGGCCATGCCTTCTCTTACGTCCAATTCGACGCCCTGCGGCGGTACCTCACGGCCCTCGGCTACCGCGTCCGCTACGTGCAAAACGTGACGGACATCGACGACGACATGATCGCGGTCTCGAAGCGCGAAGGGAGGCCCATCGCCGCTATCCGTGACGAAAACGACCAGCTCTTCCGGGCCGATCTCGATGCGCTGAACGTGCTGCGGCCTACCGCCTACCCGTACGCAACCGACCACATCCCGCAGATCGTCGAGGCGACTGCCAAGCTCATCGACCGGGGATACGCGTACGAAGTCGAAGGTGACGTGTTCTTCTCGGTGGAGCGGTTTCCGCCGTACGGCGCGCTCAACGGCGCTTCGTTGGACGAGCTCGCCCGGCGTGAAAATCCGGAGGCGAAGAAGGAGTGGAAGCGGCGCTACCCGCTCGACTTCCTGCTCTGGCAGCGCACTGAACCTGGCGAGCCGAGCTGGCCCAGCCCCTGGGGCCCCGGACGCCCGGGCTGGAGCATCGAGTGCACCGTGATGAGCATCGCCCACCTCGGCGAGCAGATCGACATCCACGGCGGGGGCCGCGACCTCCTCTTCCCCCATCACGAGAACGAGATCGCCCAGGCAGAGGCGCTCACCGGGCGCAGCCCGTTCTGCACGTTCTGGCTCCACAACGGCATGCTTCGCCTCGAAGGCGTGAAGATGAGCAAGTCGCTACGGAACCTGGTTCTCGTGCGGGACCTCCTGGAGGGGGTTTCGCCGGCGCATCTGCGCCTTTATTTGCTCTCGTTCCACTACCGAGCCGATCCGGACTTCCGAGCCGGGGATCTCGAGCGCCTGGCGGAGCGGTACGAGCGTCTTCGGACGGCGGCTGCCGAGCCCGCGCCGCCGCGCTGGCCCGCTGCGGAGGAGCTTCCCGACGCTGTCCGGGACGCGCTCGACGACGACTTCGACGTCCCCCGGGCGCTGGAGGTGCTCGACGCCTTGGCCAGCCGCGTCGCATCAGGGACGGCCGCCGCGGCCGAGCGAACGGCGCTGCGGGCCGGCCTGGCTGTTTTAGGTTTCGATTTCGCCGGTGCGCCCGGTCCCGCTACGGGCTGGCTGGAACCTGGCCCTGCGGGTCCCAAATGACTCCGGCCTCGAGGAGACGCCGCAGCTCGGGCTCGGCGAATCCGAATTCCCGCAGCACTTCGAGGGTATGGGCGCCGAGGTCAGGTGCAGGCCGGCTCAACCGGGCAGGCGTGGCGCTCAGTTGGATGTGGGGCCCGACGACGCGCTGGCGTCCAAAGCGGGGGTGGTCGGTCTCCGCCAGGTACCCGTTCGCCCATGATTGCTCGTCGTCGGCCACCTCGGCGTAGCTTCGCACGAGCGCCGAAGGGACGTCCTCAGCCTCCAGCCGGGCCAGCCAGTAGGCCGAATCCTGCGTTTTGAACTGCGCCTCGAGGATGCGCTGCAGCTCCTCGCGGTTGAGCCAGCGGCCGAGCCCGCGGGCGAACCGCTCGTCGTCGATGAGCTGCTCGAGATGCAACGCCCGGCAAAGGCGGGGCCAGAACTTCTGGTCGGTGCACACAATCATCACCCATCGGCCGTCGCGGCATTCGTAATGGCCGGCGATGGGCGAGGCGCGGAATTCACGCGGCCGCTCCTCGCCGAAGTGCAAGTAGTGGAGGATCTCCGGCGCCTGGACGGCGAGCATGGTGCCGAGGAGCGACACCTCGACCTTCTGGCCGATGCCGGTGCGCTCGCGCACGAAGAGACCCGTCATCACCGCAAGCGCCAGATTCATGCCGCTGACCTGATCGGCCAGGCCGGGGAACGGCACTTCCGGCCGGTGGCCGGGGCCTCCGCCTGCGTGCTGGGAATACCCGGAGTGCGCCTGGGCTATTTGGTCGAACGAAGGAAGCCGCGCAAGTGGGCCCTTCGTGCCCCAGCCCGTCGCTTGCCCATACACGAGGCGCGGATTCCGCTCCCGCAGGGTTTCGTAGCCGAGGCGCCACTCCTCCATCGTCCCCGGCCGGAAGTTCTCCACCACTACATCCACCTGCTCGACCATGCGGAGGACGACATCTCGGGCCTCGGGGCGTTTGAGGTCGAGCACCACCGAGCGCTTCCCCCGGTCGAGCGCTTCCCAGAACGCGCTGAAGCCGTCCGGCTCCTTCCAAAGCCGCCGGCCGAAGTCGCCGATGCCGGGCGGCTCGATCTTGATGACGTCGGCCCCCAGGTCGGCCAGGATGACCGTAGCGAAGGGGCCTTGCTGGTAGCGGCTGAAGTCGAGGACGCGGATTCCGGCTAGTGGCTCCATCGTGCGACAGTCTACACTGCCAGCCGACCGAGCGGGCGTTCACCCGATTTCCACCGTTTGTCACCGCCGGCCGGCGGAACGCCGCGCGTCAGGCCGGGCTTCTGGCGCTCCGCCGTCGTGCGTGAGTTCGGCCGAGCCCGAGCGTGGTTCGTATGCACGTTCACTTCGCCTTCGCCCAGCCTTCGGTTAGGGCCGACTTGCGTCATCCCTTGCGTTCACTCGAAGGCAACGGCGGCTGTTGGCGGCGGTCCTCTCGGCCGAAGTCAACCTACAGAATGATTCGCCAGCCCAGCCGATGGCTGCGCTTCTTTGTGGCTGTCGTATTCGCCTGCGGAGCGGTGGCATTCACCGCCGCCCTCTGGTGGCAACCGCCGCACGACGCAGCCGGACTGGCGGTGCTCCTCATCCTCGCTGCGGGCAGCGAACGGTTCGCGTTCCGCCTCTACCGCGACGGCTGGGTGTCGGTGGCGTTCGCCGCGGCAGTCTTGGCGGCGGTTTGGCTCGGCGCGGGCGCTACGGTCCTGGTGGAGACCGCTGCAGTGCTGGCGGGGTACGCCTTCACCGACCGATCGAAGCGGAAGCTCCTCTTTAACTTCGGCCAGGCGAACGTCGCCGGGGTCGCAGGCGCGCTCGCGGGGTGGCCCCTCCCCCCGCCCACGGACGGCCTCACCGGCGCAGCCATGCTCGTGCTGGGCGGCCTCATGGCGGGCGGTGCGATGTTCCTCGCGTCCTCCGTGCTCGTATCGGCGGCGATGGCGCTCGACAGCGGCCGCCGCGCCGACACGGTGTTCCTTTCCAACTTCGGCTGGCTCGCACCGCACTACCTGGCTGTGGCCGCGGCTTCGGGCGGGTTCGCTGCTGTCTACGCGAACCTCGGTGTCCCGGGCCTGCTCGTTCTGGTCCTGCCGCTGGCGGCGAGCCGCTACGCGATGAAGCAGGTCATCGACAAGACACGCGAGAACGTCCTTCGGCTGGAGCGCGCGAACGACGAGCTGCGGACTGCCTACGTCGAAATCCGCCAGATGTCGGAGCGTCTCGCCGAGGCCTACCGCGGCACCCTCGAATCGCTCGTAGCCGCGCTCGACATGCGGGATCAGGAGACGCGCGGACACTCGGCCCGGGTGGCGGCCCATGCCGTCGAGCTGGCGCGCGAGCTCGGGATTCGGGACGAAGAGGAGCTCGCGATGATTTACCAAGGGGCCCTCATGCACGACGTCGGCAAAATCGGCGTCCCAGACGCCATCTTGCGCAAGACTGGGCCGCTCACCGAGGAGGAGTGGGAGTTCATGCGGCGCCATCCCGCCCTCGGGTACCGGATCCTCGCTCAGGTCCCGTACCTACGTCCGGCTGCCCGTATCGTCCTCGCGCATCACGAACGGTGGGACGGCCAGGGCTATCCGCGGGGGCTGAAGGGGGAGCAGATCCCTCTCGGTGCGCGCATCTTCGCGGTGTGCGACACGTACGACGCGGTCGTTTCCGACCGACCCTACCGGAAGGGCCAGCCGCCGGAGGCGGCACTTCGGGAGATTCTCGCCGGGGCGGGAACGCAGTTCGACCCGAACGTCGTCGAGGCGTTCGAGGCGCTCTTCCCCCGCTGGGCGCGCGAGACAACCATTGGCGGCCAGCCCATCTACCTTCCGCGAGGGGCCGCCCGGCAGGAGGCAAGCCGGCGGGCGAGCTAGGTATACGGCGGCCGCGGCAGACCGGTGCGAGCGGTCAGCCGCGGCCTTGGGTGAGGTGCACGACCTACCACCGGATGATCTTCGCCACTGGAGCTGCACCTCCCGCGTGTCTGCCGGGCAGCGAGCCGCTCGGCCGTTCCTTCGTACACGAAGTGGACACAGGGTGTCAACTCGGTGGCGAGCCGTTCACCGACGGGCAAGGCGAGACCTAGTCGAACTCCGGGACGTCGGGCCGATGGAGCGCGCGGCCCAGCTCCATCGCTTCGAACACCTTGTGGGCAGCGTCCGCCGCGCTCGGGTCGCCGACGTCCTCGCCCATCCAGAGGCGCCAGGCGGCTTCCGCCAGCGTGGCCGAGCCGATGCGCGACTCCAGTTCCGCGAGCTCGGCCGCAGCAGCGGCCAAGCGTTCGCTCTGGCGTTCACGCAGGAGGCGCTGGAGCGCCTCGGTGGCGGCGCGCCGCGCCTCCTGCGGCGAAAGGGAGTCCGGGAGACGAACCCCCGAGAGCCGCTCGGCCCGCCCCCGAAGTAGCTCGTCACCCGTCCAATCCCGACCGTCGCGCCAGGCGGCGAACAGTTCCCGATTGAGAACGTCAGCGAACAGCGTTTCGGGAATGTGACGGGCGTGGTCCCGGAGCGTCGGGTAGCGGAGGAGAACAGCAAGGAAGATGTCCTCGCGCGATGGGCGCTCGGCTGCGGGAGGCCCCCGGCGCACGGGCCGGTTGACGGCCGCGCGCCGGGCCTGCCGCAGCCGCTCCCAAATGGCCGGCTCGGAGACACCGAAGGTGTGCGCCAGCCGCTGGACGTAGATTCCGCGGTCAACCGGATTTCGCAGTGCCAGGAGGACAGGCACCGCCCGCTCGACGGCCGCCCGAATTTCGGCTGGGGTGCCGGGGCGCTCCCCGCCGATGAGGCGTTGGAGGACGAATTCCGGAAACGGCTTCGCCTCAGCAATGATCCTTCGCCATTCGTCCGGGTCCTCGCGGGCCACATCGTCCGGGTCACGGCCCTCGGGAAGCTGGGCGACGAAGAGCTCGATGTCGGCGACGGCAGCCAGCGATTCCGCTCCGCGCGTGGCCTGCACCGCCCCGAGGACATCGCCGGCCCGCTCCGCGGCGGCGAAGCCCGCGGCGTCCGGGTCGAGCGCGAGGACGACGCGCTTCGCCCACCGCCGCAACACTTTCGCGTGCTCGGTGGTGAGCGACGTGCCCATCGTGGCGACGATGTTGCGGAACCCCTCCTGCCAGGGACCGATGACGTCGAAGTAGCCCTCGACGACAACGGCGACCCCCGATTCGCGGATTGCAGCAGCGGCCTCGTGGAGGCCGAACAGCAGGCGGCCCTTGTCGAAGAGCTCTGTCTGCGGAGAGTTCAGGTACTTCGGTTCTTCGCCGCGGAGGGTCCGCCCGGCTAGGCCCACGAAGAGCCCCCGCTCATCCGCGATGGGAATGACGATCCGCCCGCGGAAGCGGTCGTATGGCGCGCCGTGCTCGGGAGCGACGGCGAGCCCTGTAGCGAGCAGGTCCTCATCGGAGTACCCGCGAGCGGCAAGATGGTCGCGCAGAGCCCGCCAGTCGTCCGGCGCCCAACCGAGATGCCAGGCAGCGATCGTCTCCGGTGTCAGGCCGCGCCGTTCGAGGTGCGCCCGGGCCTCTTCGCCGTCGGGCGAGCGAAGCCGGGATTCGTAGAAGGCGACCGCAGCACTCACCACGCGGGCAAGGTGTTCGCGGCGGGAGCGGCGCTCGGGCGATTCCTCCGCCAGGGAGACGCCCGCTTCGCGGGCGAGCTCTGCCAGCGCCTCGCGAAAACTGCAGCTGTCCCGCTTCATGACGAAGGAGAAGAGGTCGCCGCCTTCCCCGCAGGCGCCGAAGCAGCGCCAGGTGCCGCGGTCGGGGAAGACGTAGAACGAGGGCGTCTTCTCGGTGTGGAACGGGCACAAGCCGCGGAAGTTCCGCCCCGCCTTCTGGAGCCGGACGGTGCGCCCGATGTACGCCACTGGGTCGATGCGGCGCTTGATTTCGTCGACGGCGCTCATGCCGGCCCCATGGTAGGCGCACGACGCCGAGACCGCCGATACCTCGCCGGCACTCTGAACACACGCGCTGGGTTTACGTCGCGCGCGTCCTACGGCAGGGCGACGGTGGTGCTGGCAACCACCGTCCCCGAGATGAGCACCTCCACCGTCGCGGTGCCGGACGCGACAGGGCGGGCAACCGTGAATTCCGCCTCCTGGCCGCTGGCGAGGGCGATGTTCCGCGTGGCCTGCTGCGATTCGCTTCCGGCTGTGACGCGAACGGTCACGGAGGTTGCGGCCAGCGGTCCACCATCATTCCGCACGCGCACACGGACTTGGTTCCCATCCACCTCCGCGCTGGCGATGGAGAGGCTCGGCGCCGGCGTCGGCGGCGCGAGGGTGAACGTGGCGCTGTTGTTGTCCTCCGAGAGCTCGGCGACCGCGTTGCTGGGATCGAGCGTGACGCGGACGGTTGCCGAACCGGTGATTGCAGCGCCGAGGTCGAAGGTTACCGCCGCGTTCCCGTTCTCGTGGATGCTCACCTGGAAGACGCGGGAGCGGCTCCCGTCGGGGAGGCCCGACACCTCGATCTCCAGCGGCCCCTCGTAGGCCGCGGGGGAGAGGTTCGCGACCGTAATCACGAGCGCCGTTCCGCCGTTCCCCAGCGACGCGTTCACCGGCGTGAGGTCGGGCCGGTCGCGCCCCGGTGTAGGCGAGGGCGACGGCGACGGCGACGCTTCCGGTGTCGGCGTCTGCGTCGGCACCGGCGTCGGTGTGGGGTCGCGGCGCGGGAGGAACTCGATGGAATCGAGCAAGCGGATCGCGCTGCGCCGCACCCACCCGCCGCCTTCGAGAAGCAGCCAGGCGTTGTCGGTGGTGCGGGCCGTGACCCGCACGCGGGTCCCCGCCTCCAGGGTGCGGAGGGACGGGTAGGAATCGCCCGGACCTGTCCGGACGCTGGTGGCCGCAATCACTTCGCCCTCGATCGTCACCGGGCGCTCGCCAACGGTCTCGACCCCGACGACGCGGATACGGTCGGATTCCTTCACCGCGCCCGATTGAAGGACCGCCCGCACTTGGAGTTCGTATACACCGGGCGTTTCCAGTCGGAAGCGCAGGAGCGCCGAGTAAACGCCGTTCTGGGGCGGGCCTGGCTCGCGGCTGTCCGCGAGCCGCCCGTTGAGGTACAGCTCGAAGCGGGTTATGGGTTCGTCGGCCGCGGCGCGCACGGCGACCTCGGCGTCGGTGCCGACGGTTATTCGATCTTCGTTGAGGGGCCGGTCGATAACGAGGGCGGCCGAGGGCTCGGCGGTCCCGTCGGAGCGGATGCTATCCAGCACGAGGTACGCGAGCACAGCCGCAAAGCCGAGAACGAGAGCGAGGAAGACGTACAGAAGGGGCTGGCGCGCCTCGCTGGGCTCGGGTTCGGGATACCCGTACTCCCACTCCGCGTCGTAGGTCTCGTCCTCGTATTCGGGCTCACCCGCCCACTCGGGCTCCGCCTGACCGATGACGGGCTCGTCGGCGCCGTACCCGCCGATGACTGGCGGGTACTCCTCGCCGATCACCGGCTCCCGCGGCGGCTCATGTCGAAAACGGTCGCTCATGGTCACACTGGGGCGGGGCCCCCTGGCCGATTATCGACAGCGCGTCACCGTAGAGGCAACCGAGTTTCCGGCTCCTCCCAACCCGGCCTTACGCGATGCCAGGCCAATCGAGCGCTTCCGGGCAGCCGAGCTCCCTCGCGAGGCGGATGGCGAACCGATCGGTCATGCCGCTGATGTAATCCGCGGCACGCCGCTCGACGGGGTCCTCCGGGAGAGAGAACCCGGGCGAGATCTCCTCCGGATGCTCGAGGAAGTAGCGGAAGAGGAAGCGGACGATCGCCTTGCACCGCTCGGCTTCGCGTCTCGTGGCGTCGTAAAAGTACACGCGTTCGAACATGAAGTCGCGGAGGTCGTTCGCCAACGCGTGCACGCGAGGCGAGAAGGTGATGACGGGCGTTACGGATGTTCCCCGTTCGCCCGTCGCGTCCCAGCTCGCCTCGACGATGTCGCGGATCATGGTGTCGAGCCGCTCGCGGTGATTCGCCCCCAGCTTCCGGGCGGCGTCGGGCAAATCCTCTTCGGTGATGACTCCGGCGCGGAGCGCGTCGTCGATGTCGTGATTCAGGTAGGCGATCGCATCGGCGATCTTCACCACCTGCCCTTCGAGCGTGACGGGCACGCCCCAACCCTCGGCGAGGATGTCCTCGCGTGCCTTGCTCGATTTTTCGATCGCGTCGAGAACCTCGTACGTCAGGTTAAGCCCCTGGCCACCGTTCTCGAGCCGGTCGAGCACGCGCACTGATTGGTAGTTGTGGCGGAAGCCGTCCGGCAATAGCTCCGCCAGGGCCTCCTCGCCGGCATGGCCGAAGGGCCCGTGGCCGATGTCGTGCCCGAGAGCCGCGGCTTCGGCAAGGTCCTCGTTCAGGTTCAGTGCCCGGGCGATCGTCCGCGACACCTGCGCGACGAGCAGGGTGTGCGTCATCCGCGTGACGAAGTGATCCTGCTGGGGCGCGATGAACACCTGCGTCTTGTGTTTCAGCCGGCGGAACGCCTTCGTGTGGAGGATGCGGTCGCGGTCGCGCTGGTATTCGGTTCGGAGCGGTGACGGCTCCTCCGGTCGCTTCCGCCCGCGGCTGGTGGCGGAACGTGCGGCAAACGGACTGAGCGCCTCCTCGCGCTCCTCGAGGCGGGCT
>DAOUCS010000175.1:0-6946 GCA_034431815.1 Dehalococcoidia bacterium | reverse complement strand
GCGTAGCGCTCTGGGCCCTGCGCGGACGTTGGGACCTCTGCCGGGCGACGTGGTGGGGGCTGCGGGACTTTGCCCGCGGGGCGATGGGCCCCGGACGCATGGCGAGTTAGCAGCCGAGATACGCTTCCAACTCCTCCAGCGTCAGCCGTGCCACACGGCGCCCCCGGGCCCGCAGCGAAGCGAGGTCGCCCTCTGCCTGGGCGTCGAAGAGCTCGCCGAAGGTGAACGGCTCGCCCGGGATGGCGATGTCTCGCGTTCGCCTCCCTACCACCTGGAGGAACGCGCCCAGGCCGGAACCCCCTTTGTGCAGCTGACCGGTGGAGTGAAGGTAGCGCGGCCCGAAGCCGATGGTCACCGGGCAGCCGGTTCGGGTCCGCAGTGCTTCGGCCGCTGTCTCGAGCCGCGAGATGTGCTCATCCGTTTCTGATATCCAGGCGAGGATCGCGACGTACCAGCCCGGCCCAGCGGCCTCCAGCACGTCTCCCAGCGGTTCGGCTTCGGCCCGCGGCAGCCGCCCTTCCAGGGCGAGCGCCGTGGCGTCTTTCGCCTCCTGAACGTTCGGCTGGTCGAACGGGTTGATGCCGAGAACGTGGCCCGCGATCGCCGTCGCGAACTCCCAACGGAAGAATTCGGCCCCAAGGCGCTCGCTCCGCTCCAGCCCCGGCAGCCGGACGCCGGGGGCTCCCGCCCCGAGCTGGGGCAGGCTGCGTCCGTGCGCGGCGACGAGGCGGTCGGCCCATCCGTGTTCGGCCGATGGCAGCCCGTTGCCCAATACCGGGAGAATGCCTCGCCCTTCCTTCCCGGTCGATTCGGCGACGAGCTGTTCCACCCACGCGCCGAAGGGGCCCGCCTCGGCAGAGAGGAGGAGGTGGAGTTTGTCCCGCCCTGCCGAGGCCGCCGCTCCGAGGACGGTCCCCAGCCACGCTCCCGGGTTCGCTTCCGGCGCCGCCCGGCAAGCCTCCGCCATCTTCGCCGCAGCTTCCAGCAGCGGGCCGACGCGTACCCCGCAGAGGACAGCGGGCGCCAGCCCGAAGTAGGAGAGTGCCGAGTAGCGACCGCCGATGTCGGCCGGATTCAGGAACAGGCGGCGGAACCCTTGTTCCGCGGCCTTGCGGGCCAGCGGCGTTCCCTCGTCGGTGATGACTGCGAACTGCTGCGGATTCGCCACCCGGCTCCGGAAGTACGCGAGGTGGCAGCGCGTCTCGATGGTCGTCCCCGACTTGCTCGCCACCAGGAAGAATGTCCGGCGCAGGTCGAGCCGCGCCTCCAGGGAGGCGATCTCCTCCGGGTTCGTGGAGTCGAGCAGGTGGAACCGGAGCCCTTCGGAGCCGCCTCCGAGGGTCGCGAGGACGGCTGCTGCGAGACTCGATCCCCCCATGCCCATGAGGAGCAGGTCCGTGTAGCCGTCGCTCAGCAGCTCGTCCCGCAGGCGCTCGAGCTCGTCGATTCGCCCCGCGCTCCACTGCGGCGCCCGGAGCCAGCCCAGCCGGTCGGCGATCTCCCGCGGTTCCGGTTTCCACACCGTGTGGTCGCCTTGCCACACGCGCTCAACGATGCGTTCTCGCGCGAGCTCCTCGAGGCGTTCGGTGGCGCGGGCGGCGAAGTCGGGAGGGAAGTGGGCCTCGGCGTCAATCCCCACGTGGCTGCTCCGGCTTGCGTGCGTAGCGCGCCTCGATTTCCAAGAGCTTCGCAAGGCGGCGCGCATGCCGATTTTCCCCGGAGAACCGGGCTTCGAGCCAGGCCCGCACCACGTCGTGGGCCAATCCCGGCCCCACCACGCGGGCGCCCAGGCAGAGCACGTTCACGTCGTCGTCCTCGACGCCCTGACGGGCGGAGAAGGTGTTGTGGCAGACCGCTGCCCGAACCCCCGGCACCTTGTTCGCCACGACCGCGGCCCCGACCCCGCTCCCGCAGATGACGATCCCTCGCGCACAGCGCCCCGCGGCGACGAGTTCCGCGACCGCGTAGGCGAAGTCCGGGTAATCGTCGTCCGGGTCGAACGCGTGCGCACCCACGTCGACGACCTGGTGGCCGGACCGCCGCAGGAGTTCGGCGATCCCGTCCTTCAGGGGCCAGCCGGCGTGGTCGCACCCCAGCGCGATGCGCATCGCCCCGCTAGCGTACAAGGTGGAAGGCGAACGGGGCCGGGGTGGGTCCGCGCGGGCGAGGCGTCCCCGAGCGCGGTTCCCCTATACTTGCTCCGGAGGTACAGAAGGATGACCGCACGCGTTCCCATCACTGTTGCCCGAGGCGACGGCATCGGGCCCGAAATCATGGATGCGACCCTCCGCGTACTCGATGCGGCGGGCGCAGCCCTCGAGATCGAGGAAATCGAAATCGGTGAGAAGGCATACCTGAAGGGGTACAGCGCCGGCATCGGGCCCGAGGCATGGGAGTCGTTGCGGCGCACCCGCGTGTTCCTCAAGGCGCCGATCACCACACCCCAGGGCGGGGGCTTCAAGAGCCTCAACGTGACCGTTCGAAAGGCCCTGGGGATGTATGCGAACGTCCGTCCGTGCCGGTCGTACGCGCCCGTGGTGAAGACGCGTCACCCAGGGATGGACCTCGTCATCATTCGCGAGAATGAAGAAGACCTGTACGCGGGAATCGAACACCGGCAGACGGACCAGGTGTTCCAGTGCCTGAAGCTCATCACGAAGCCCGGGACCGAGAAGATCATCCGCTACGCATTCGAGTACGCGAAGGCGAACGGGCGGAAGAAGGTCACCTGTTTTACCAAAGATAACATAATGAAAATGACTGACGGCCTGTTCCATAAGATCTTCGAACAGGTCGCGGCCGAATACCCCGATATCGAGCATGAGCACTGGATCGTCGACATCGGCGCCGCGAAGATGGCCGACACGCCGGAGTCGTTCGACGTCATCGTCCTTGCTAACCTGTACGGAGATATCCTCAGCGACGTCGCGGCCCAGATCGCCGGGTCGGTCGGGATGGCGCCGGCGGCGAACATCGGCGAACACGGCGCGATGTTCGAGGCTATCCACGGCTCCGCGCCGCGAAGGGCAGGGCAGAACCTTGCCAACCCCTCGGGACTGCTCCTCTCGGCAGTGATGATGCTCGTCCACATCGGCCAGGGAGACGTGGCCGCTCGGGTGCACAACGCCTGGCTGCGCACCATTGAGGACGGCATCCACACCTACGACATCTACGATCCCGAAATCAGCAAGCAGAAGGTCGGGACGAAGGAGTTCGCCGACGCCGTGATCGCCCGCCTCGGGCAGATGCCCGAGGTGCTTAAGCCCGCCGACTACGCCAACGCGCGCCCGTTCCAGCCTCCGGCCCTCCGCTTCCAGGAGCGGGCGAAGAAGGAAACGATCGGTGTCGACGTCTTCGTCTACGCTCCCGACACCACTCCCGACGCCCTCGCCGCGCGCCTCCAGGCGTTGGAGCTCGGCGGGCTGCGCCTCACGATGATCACCAACCGGGGCACGAAAGTTTGGCCCGAGGGGCTGCCGGAGACCTTCTGCACCGATCACTGGCGGTGCCGCTTCCTCGCCGGCGGGCCTATCGAGCATGGGCAGATCGTCGCCCTGCTGGGGAGGCTCGCGGACGCGGGCATCGACTTCATCAAGACGGAAAACCTCTGCACCTTCGACGGCGAGCCAGGGTTCTCGAAAGGGCAGGGCGAGTAACCCGGCGCTGCCGGCGAACGCAGTCGTGTGGGCGAGGGGCGCGCCACTGCGCCCCTCGCCGCTTGGCGCTACAGGATCGCCACCGGATTGACCGGCGAGCCGGTTCCGCCGCGGATGAAGAGCGGGTTTACGGTGAGCATGAACTCCCACCGCCCCTCTTCGGCGCATGCCTCGGCGAGCGGTTCGAGGAGGGCGTTGTCGAGCAGTGGCATCCCCAGATAGACGATGGCCAGCACGTGCACCGGCCCTCCGGCGCGCGGCGGCTCCTCGAACGTGCGGTACGGCGTGGGCCGGTGGTCCATCATGTCCCACACGAGCAGGGCGGTGTCGTACTTCTTGAACACCGGGACGGTGTCGGCGTGGAGCCCCGGCTGCGGCCGGACCCCCGGCACACGCTCCGGATGAGCGGCGTAGAACTTCTCCCGTCCGCCGTAGACGCACACGGCATCGCCCGGGCGCAGCTCCACCCCCTGCGCTTCGGCGCACGCTTCGAGCTCCCAGCCGCGGATGGGCTGGTCGAGTTCGACGTACTCGACCCCCCGGAATCGCGGGATGTCGAGGAGCACCCCGCGCGTCACGATCCCGTCCTTCCAGGCCGCCACGTCCCCCGAACGGGCACCCAGGGATGTGACCTCCGAAGCAGGTTTTCCGTTCCACATCGTGCCCCGCCAGAAGACGTGGCAGAGGGCATCGATGTGCGTCGTCGCGTACCCGTGGAAGAGGATGCCCAGGTAATCGACCGAGAAGTCGTCCCACACCCGAAGGTAATGCTGGGCCGGGTTCCAATTGCCCGGCCCGCCTACCGTGTTCCACGGGCGCGACAGCGAGACCGTGCGCCCGGAACGCACGAGCTCGGCGGCGCGACGGCGCACGTCGGGCGTGATGAGGTTGATCGTGCCGGCGCTGTCATCGGGCCCCCATCGACCCCAATTGCAGCATGTTTCGAAGTACCGAAGCACCTCCGCTTCGGTCGGCTCCGGGGGCGGCGTGCGCATCGCTGCCTCCTTCTCGCTGGGCTTCCACCGCATCGTACGGGCCGCTCGGGCGGCCCGGAAACCTAGAGCTCCGCGTCTTCGAACCAGCAGCTGGCATCGGCCGACGCTTCGTCGCAGAGGCTGCGGAACTCGCACCGGCCGCAAGCGGGGCCGGGCGTGGCTGGGAACTCCGTGCACGCTCGCATCTGCCGCGCCAGCGCTGCCGCGTATCCGAGGGCTGCCTTCGCATCGTCGCGCTCGAGGAGCCGCACGCGCCGTTCGCCCGTGCGGAGATTCCAGGCGACGCTCTCCACCACCGCGGACGCGGGGATCCGGAACACCGTCCGCGCGACCACGTGGGCCAGGTCGAGCTGGCGGTCGGTCTCCTCCTCCCGGGTTTGTTGCCCCGTCTTCCAATCGACGAGGCGGTATCCGCCGTGCGGCGTCCGTTCGAACCGGTCGACCTTGGCCCACAGCGTGATACCGCGGCTCGGCCAGTGCGCCCAGCTCTCCACTTCGGCACGAGGGTCGCGGCCGTCCAGCTCCCGGTGAGCAGCGACGCCGGCGTCGAACAGCGCATGCGCCAGTTCGTAGCTCTCCGTGCCTGGCCCAGCCGCCGTGTGGTCGGGCATCCGCAGGTAGGCATCGAGCTCCCGGCGGCCGAGGTCGTCGCGGCCGGTTTCGGTGAGCGCGGCCATCCCCCGATGGACGGCGATGCCGACCAGCGCTGCCGGGTTCGGTGCGGCCGGCGGCGGCTGGATCCCGGAGCAGTACCGGAACCAGTACTGCTTGCGGCAGACAAGGAACGAGCGGATTTTCCGGTAGCTCAGCCGGAACAAATGGGGCGCACCGTCCATGGCGCGCCCATCGTACCGCCTGCGTCTCGCGAACCTGTCACGGCGTCGGCACTTGCGCCCGCAGCGGGAAGGTGGCGATGACGTCGTACTGGGCGCCGCCCGGGCTGAGCCGGCTCCGCATCAGCTTAATTTCGCTCGTCCGCCAGGCGCACTGCGGCACTTCCGTCTTGTACACCTCGACCTCGAGTTCCGCCCGCTGGCGGGTGCCCACCTCGTCGCGGACGCGGCCCAAGGTGAGGTGGGGGCGGAAGGGGCGCCGCTCCGGCTCGAAGCCGACCACTGAGAGCGCAAGGTTGACGTCCCGGGCCAGCGCCTCCAACCGGAGGATGTCCCCGGCGATGCCGATCCACATGATGCGCAGGCCTTCGCGTCCGCCGAAGCTCCCGATGTTCGAAAATTCCAGGTTGAACGGGTAGTGGCGGCTGACAGCCTCCTGCAGCGCCAGCTTGATAGCGGGAAGCTTCTTCTGCGGCACTTCGCCCAGGAACTTCAGCGTCACGTGCACGCCTTCGGGGCGAACCCAGCGCACGGCGTTGCCGCTCCGCTCCCGCAACTGTCCGATCACACCCGCGATGGCATCTTTCACCTCTTGCGGGACTTCGCAGGCCACGAAAAGCCGCCAGCTATCGGTGCCGTTCTCGCTCATCTGCCTCGCCTTTGTTCGATGATCCGCATCGCGTTCCCACCCAGCACGCGCCTCGCTGCTTCCGCCTCGAGCTGTGCGCGCACCTTCCCCAGATGCCGCGCCGGGTCTACCAGCGGGAAGTCGGAGCCAAGCAAAACGGCGCCGGCTCCTGCCATGTCGACGAGGCGACGCACGCTGCCTCCATCGTACAGCAGAAATGCAGCCGCTGTATCGAAGAACACGTTTTGGAATCGGACCCGGACGTCCGGCATCTGCCAGAAGAACGGGAGCCCGCCCCCGAGGTGAGCTCCGATGTGCAGCGTGTCCGAGTGCCGTTCGGCGAGGGCGAAGAGCTCCCACGGGGTGATGCCCCCTTCTTTGCCAGGGTACCGGCGCCCGACCGGCTCGCTCGTGTGCCACAGCAATACCGCTCCCGCCTCGGCTGCGAGGCGGCACAGCCGCTCGGCCTCGCCGCCCAGCGGGTCCCACCCCTGGTGGCGCGGCCGGAGCTCGCCGAACCCGAGCGCTCCAGCCGCCAGGCAGCGCTCGGCCTCGCGCTCCCAGCCCGCCACGGCGAGGTTGAGGCTGCAGAGCGCTTCGACACGCCGCTCCGTCTCTTCGGCACAGGCGAGCAGGTACTCGTTCTGACGTCGAATCTCGCGCTCGTTGGCGAAGGCGAAACCCGCAGCGAAGGCGCCCGTCAGCCCGGCCCGCTCCATCGCCGCCAACAAGTCGTCGAGGTCCGCCATGGCTGCCGCAGGACTCCCGTACAGCTCCGCGAACGCCTGGTCTGCTCCCGCAAGCGCGAAGCGCTCGGCACGCTGCTGCGGCGGA
>DAOUCS010000174.1:0-4015 GCA_034431815.1 Dehalococcoidia bacterium | reverse complement strand
GACAGGATGGAAGGCGACCCCGAAGCGGTACTGTTCGATGTAGTCGGCCCGCTGCGCGAACGTCTCGGCGTACTTCCGGTCGATCTCGTAGGCGTCGCGTGTTTCCGATAGCACCCTGTGCCATACTTCGGGGTAGGAAGGATGGTGCTCGGTGTCCCATTCGTCGCGGACCGGTGCGGCCATGATGACCGTGCAACCCGGTTTCCCGAGTGCCTCGATGTACCCGCCTTGGTAGCCAAGCCCCGAACTGATGAGCGTGAGGATGGGGTTCGGTCGGGCGAACACCGCGTACGGGCTCGCATCGGCGACCCCGTAGGCGACGACGTCGACCTTCGCGGGCGCGGCTGCGCGCCGGGGCGGATTCCGCGATGCGAGGAACTCCAGCGCCGCCGCCCGGGTTGCGGGGATGCTCCCCGCCCATATCCCTGCTACTGCCTCCGCCCCGTCCATCACCGTCTCCACTTTGAAAATCCGGCGCTGCAACGCCTGCGGCAGCTGGGCAGCCATCTCTTCGAAGACGGCGTGCATCCGGTTGTGGGCGATGGACATAGACATGCCGTCGGGATGGTGGGTGCTCTTGATGGAGCGCCAGGTCGAGAGACCGACGACGATGGACTTCCAGCCGCCGCTGAAGCCGAGCACACAGCCCGCGTTGGCATAGATGAGCAGATCTGCCTCCACGGCCGTCCGGTTAAGGTCGACCCAGTGACCGCTCGGCGTTTGGCCGTAGGACACGATGTTGTCCCAATCCTCAGCGTCATGACACTCCAGGCTGTCGGCGAAGCGGTCGGCGAGCGGCCGTCCGATAACCTGCGCCAGCTCGTCGCTGGTGAACTTCCGATGGAGCGCGTTCGCGCAGATGAGCCGCACGTTGCGCTCGTCGACGCCGCCTGCGGCGAGCTCCTCCAGGCAGGCCTCGATGATGAGCTCGCGGATGTCGCCGCTCCCGCGCACCGTCGGGTCGTCGAAAGCGATGACTACGGACGCTCCGGGCCCTACAAGGTCGCGAAGGCGCGGCCGATCGAGAGGCTGGAGGAGCGCCCTGCGGACGGCGGCGAGACGCTCGTCACGGCTTTGCCGCCGGACGCCCTCGCCCGGCTGTCGCGCCCCGACGACGAACGTGCGCTCCGGAAACCGCGCGCTGATCGTCTCTCGGCCGAACCAGAGCGTGGCCTCGACCATGGCTCTCCCTCCCGCGAACGTCGGGCAGATTCTACGCCTTCACGAGTCGTGGGAGGCACGGCCCGGTGCTACCAGTTCGGCGAGAGCTTCTCGCGGATGCGCCGCCATACCTCGCCCGCCTTCGCATACCGCTCCATCAGGAAGGGGTAGACGTCCGGGTGACGGAGCAGCAGCTCCATGCACTGCTGGCCCAAATACCGGTCCAGCACCGTGGGGTGAATGTCGGGATCCACAACGTCGACGGCGAGGCCGGGTTCGAAGCCGCCGGGGGCAGCCGGTAGTCCAGGCGGCTGGTGGGCCACGAGGCCCTTCTCCGCGAGCGAGCGGACCGCGTTCTCCAGCTGCTCCCGGAACTCCCGCGTGGCCCGCTCGCCGGCGGGGTCGAGGAAGGCGCGAGCGTGGCCCGCTGTGCGGAGGCCGTGCGTGACAGCGCAGACGTAATCGACGCGGAAGCGGTCGTCGCCGGCCGCGCGGGAGGGCGGCAGCCCGAGGCTGAGCACCCCCAGAATGACCTGCTCGAGGGGCATCAGGTCGTCGGGCTGGGTAGCCATTCGGCACGGCCTGAGGGGCGTTGGGGCTGACATGCCCCGGCAACGTCGCACATCGACGCGAAGAACTCGCGGAGGAAGGCCAGCGCTTCCGGGTTGAGGCAGTAGCGGTACGGGTTCTCCACGCGTCCGGCTACGATGCCGGCCTCTTTGAGCACCTTGAGGTGCTCGGAGATCGTGGATGGGGCGAGCGGCAAGACGTCCGAAAGGTCGCTCGTGACGCACTCCCGGCGCCGGACGAGCTCCAGAACGATGCGCAGCCGCGCGGGGCTCCCCAGCGCCCGGAGCATGGTCCCCGCGCGGGCCTCCTCGGCAGTGAAGCTTTCGACGGCCTTCATGCTGACCCCTTGACGTTGCCTCCATCGTACCGTACGGTGGCGTCGGGCGGTTTCGGAAATTTCCGAGCCGCACCGACCGCGGAGGAAGTGCCCGTGAGTACCGTCCCGAACGACCCTGCCGAGCTTCGCGCCGCCGTTGCTGCCCACTACGGCGCCCGCGCGGCCCGGTTCGCCAACGACGAACCGGTCCCCGTGGCCTCGGCTGCCGACTTGTGCTGCGTGCCGGCGGGGGCTGCCCCCGAGAGCGGCGCCGCCGATTGCTGCTCGCCCAAGTCCCCGAGCGAAGCGGCCATGGAACGCATTGCCCTCCTCTACCGGGGGGCCGACCTGAGCGGGCTTCCCGCCGAAGCCCTCGCGGCCTCGTTCGGCTGCGGCAACCCCACTGCCATCGCCGCCCTTCGCCCCGGGGAGGTCGTCCTCGACCTCGGTTCCGGCGGGGGCATCGATTGTTTCCTCGCCGCGAAGCAGGTGGGGCCCGAGGGTCGCGTCTTCGGCGTGGACATGACCCCCGAGATGGTGGCCCTGGCTCGCAAGAACGCGCAGAAGATCGGCGCCTCGAACGTCGAGTTCCGTCTCGGCGAGATCGAGCACCTACCCTTCCCCGATGCCTCGGTCGACGTGGTCATCTCCAACTGTGTGATCAACCTGAGCCCCGACAAGGACCAGGTGCTCCGGGAGGCGTTCCGCGTCCTGCGCCCGGGCGGACGTCTGCAGGTATCGGACATCGTTTGGCTGCGGGAACCACCGTCGGAGGTTCGCCGCGACCTGGAAGCCTGGGCCGGCTGCATCGCGGGGGCGCTGCTCGAATCGGAGTACCGCGCCAAGCTCGCGGCAGCGGGCTTCATCGGAATCCAGTCGACGTGGAGCGAGTACCCGGGCAAGGAGGGTCTCGCCTCTGCGAACTTCCTCGCCTTCAAGCCCGCCTGATCGCTCCCTTGGGGGGGCGCCCCTAGACGGGGAGCCAGTAGAGGACGCCGTCCCTCATGACCTTTGCGACGCGGCCCATCTCGAACAGGTATTCGAGGTGGGCCAGCGTTTCGCCTACGGCTGCCCGCTGCATGAACGGCTCGAACTCGTCCAGCCGTCCCGTTGTCCACTGCACCCGCGAGGCCACCTCCCAGGCGGTCGAGCCGCCGCGGTCGATGCAGCGGTACATCTCCTCCAGTCGGGCGAGATGATGGTTGTGGATCTCCTCGATACGGCGCTTCAGCTCCCGGATGTCGAACTCGTGTGCCGGCAGCACGTACTCCACATCCAAGTTTCGCACCACCTCCAGGGAGCGCATGTAATCGCCCAGGGGATTCCCTTGGTTCTGCGCATGGATGGAGACGTTCGGCGTGATGGTCGGCAAGATGTGGTCGCCGGTGAAGAGCACCTTTCGGTTCGGTTCGTAGAGGCAGATGTGCCCCGGGGAGTGGCCAGGAGTCCAGATAATTTCGAACTCGCAGTCCCCTGCCTTGATAACCTCCCCTCCGGTCACCTGACGGTCGGGCGGGACAGGCGCGACGTGGCCCAGCATCCCCAAGGAGCCTTGCGACATTGCAGGCGCCTTCAGTTCCGGAACTCCGTGCTGGCGCATGAAGCGGGCCATCTCCTCCGTCAGATGACGGGGAGCCATGTAGCGCGCCTTGATGACCTCGGCATCCCGCTCGTGGAGGATGACTTCGCAATCGGAGACTTGCTTCAGCCGGCCGGCCATTCCGTAGTGGTCGGGGTGGACGTGCGTGACGACCAGCTTCGTGACCTCTTCAGGTGCGCTGCCGTGCTCGCGCATCCCCTCCGCGAGGGCGCGGTACGCCTCCTCCGTGTTCCATCCGCAATCCACCAGGATGGTCTCGCCCCCGCCCTTGATGAGGTACGGCATCACGTAGGGGAGTCCCTTGGTCACTCGCGGCCGCTCCTCCAGCTCGCGGCGGAGCCGCTTCGCTTCGGCGAGCGTGTACTGGG
>DAOUCS010000173.1:0-16823 GCA_034431815.1 Dehalococcoidia bacterium | reverse complement strand
ACGGCTCCCACCGCATCGGCCACTGGGGATGCCACGGGCGCTCCTGCTCGTAGGCACGCGCGGCCTGCAACACGAGATCGTCCGCATGACGTGGGCCGACGATCTGCATGCCAACCGGCAGGCCTACGCGAGAGAGGCCAGCGCGCACGGTCGCGGCCGGATGCCACGAGAGGTTGAAGGGAATCGTGAAGGCCGCGACCGCGACCGGCGGCAGCGGCCGTCCGTCGATGGAATCTGGGAAGGGCCCTTTCGCGGGCGGCGGGTCGAAGGGAAGCGTCGGCGAGACGAGCAGGTCGTAGTGGGCGAAGAGGTCCGCGCACCAGCGGTTCAGCTGCTCTCGCTGCGCCGCAAGCTCCCCCCAGCGCTCGGGCGTGAGTTCCCGGGCAGCCTTCACGGCGGCGATGAACGAGCGCCCGAACTCCGATTCCCTATGGGGCAGCAGAGGCGCGAGGCGGGAAAGCTGCATGTAGTTCCCGAGCAGGGCCCAGGCTGGCCCGAGCATCGGCGGTCCGCCCTCCAGCGGCTCGACGATGTGACCGAGGCGCTCGAAGACGCGGGCCGCCTCCGCCACCTGCGCCGCAATGTCCTCCTGCACCGGCGTGTAGCCGAAGTCCAGGGAGAGGGCAATGCGCAGCGGTCCATCCAGCTTGCGGCGGACCCGCTCGAGGTAGGAGTAGCCCGGGTGGGGGAGGCTGTTGGGGTCGTAGGGCGACGGCCCCACCACGACGTCGAGGAAGAACGCCGCACCCTCGACCGTCTTCGTGAGCGGTCCGTAACAGGCCGTGTCGACATACTGCCAGTGCTCATTCGGTCCTATGGGGATCCGACCGAACGAGGGCTTGAGGCCAAAGGCGCCCACCATGCTCGCCGGGAGCCGGATCGAGCCACCCCCGTCGCTGGCCGTCACGAGCGGCACCAAGCAGCCCGCGAGCGCCGCGGCCGACCCCCCGCTGGACCCGCCCGGGGAACGCTCGAGGTTCCAGGGTGAACGCGTGACGCCGAAGAGGAGGTTCTTCGTGATCGCCGTGTATCCGAACTCTGGTGTGTTCGTTTTGCCGATGACGATCGCGCCGGCCGCCTTCAGCCGCGCCACCTGGACCGAGTCCTCCCGAGCGACGTTATCGCGGAAGACAAGCGACCCGTAGGTCGTCGGCATTCCCGCGACGTCTTCGAGGTCCTTGACGGCGAACGGTATCCCTTCGAGGGGACGGCCCTCGCCGCGAGCGAGGCGATCGTCCGCCGCTGCCGCCTCGGCCATGAGCTGGTCGCGGTCCCGGAGCGCGACGATCGCGTTCAAGTCGGCGTTCGCCTCTTCGATGCGGCGGAGGACGGCTGCCATCAGCTCGCGGGCAGAAAGCTCGCGCCGTTCGAGCATCGAGACGAGGTCGAGGAGGGATGTATCGCGGAGCAGGCTGTCCATCGTTCGCTCCTGCGGGGGCTGGGGGCGATTCTACGAAAAACGAAGCGGGGCCGCGGCCCCGCTTCGTCGTCACGCAGAACGTGCTCCTTACGGGATCCGCTCGATGACGGTGGCCGTGCCGATGCCGCCGCCTACGCACATCGTGACGAGACCGTAGCGCGCCTCGCGGCGCTCGAGTTCGTTGATGAGCGTCGCGAAGAGCCGTGCCCCGGTCGCGCCCGTCGGATGGCCGAGCGCGATAGCGCCGCCGTTCACGTTCACCTTCGACATGTCTGGGTTGAGCTCGCGCTTCCACGCCAGCACCACGCTGGCAAAGGCCTCGTTGATTTCGATGAGATCGATGTCCCGCAGCGTGAGCCCGGCGCGCTGGAGGGCCAGGGGCGTCGCGGTAATGGGGCCAGTGAGCATCAGCTCCGGATCGGAGCCCACCACGGCCTGGGAGATGATCCGGGCCCTGGGCTTCCACCCCATCTTCTTGGCGAATTCGGGATGGGTGAGCAGCACCGCCGCGGAGCCGTCGGTGATCTGGCTCGAGTTCCCCGCGTGATGGATGCCGTTCTCCTTGAAGGACGGCTTGAGGGTCGCGAGGATCTCCGGGGTCGTTCCAGGGCGGATGCCCTCGTCGAAGTCGATGACGGCATCCTCCCACGTCTCCGTGCCATCGGGGTTCTTCGTCTTCTTCTTGCCGGGGACCGGAATCATCTCGTTCTTGAAGCGCCCCTCGGCCTGCGCACGAGCCGCCTTCTGCTGGCTCTCGGCAGCGAACTCGTCGGCCTCCTCGCGGGTGATGCCCCAGCGCTCCGCGATCCGCTCCGCGGCGATCCCCTGTGTGCTGAGGTCGTACTGGTCCCGCATCTGACGCGTGAAGGGGAAGCCGAACTCGGGAATGATGTTCGCGCCGAGCGGGATTTGCGACATCCACTCCGTGCCGCCCGCCACGACAACGTCGTGGACGCCCGCCGCGATCTGGTTAGCGGCGAAATGGACCGCCTGCTGGCCGGACGAGCACTGCCGATCGAGGGTCACGCCCGGCACCGTGTAGGGCCAACCGGCCGTGAGCACGATGTTCCGGGCCAGGTTGGTGGACTGCGCGCCGATCTCGGTCACGCACCCCCAGATCACGTCGTCGACGATGCTGGGGTCGAGGCCGTTGCGCTCCTGAAGCGCCTTCAGGAGCAGGGCCGAAGTCTCAACGGGATGCTCCTTGGAGAGGACGCCGCCGCGGCGGCCGAGCGGTGTGCGGACCGCGTCGATGATTACGACTTCGCGCATTCGGGTATCCTTTCGTCCGCTTGGGAGATGGTCGGCTTCGAAGGGCAGCCGAAGCGAGTGTACCGAAGCCCCGCCGCACTCGCAGCGGACGTTAGCGGAAACCGCTCAGGTCGGCGACGAAGAACACACCAGGACCGGTCCGTTCCGGCGAGCCGCCGGCTCGTTCGATCGTCACCACGGCCGAGTCGTACCGGGAGAGCCCCTCCGGGACGTAGCGCACGAAGCGGGCGAAGCCGTTCTCATCAGGTTGGAACGTGCCGAGGCTGCGGTACCGCCCATCGACGTTCACCCACAGCTGGTACGTCTCGCCTTCAGCAAGCTTCGGAAGGCGGCTCGCCACGAACCAGAGCCGCTGCTGCTGACCGTCCCAGATGAGACGCCCCACCGGCGTGAAGCCGTCGGCGACGGAGATCACCTCGGCCGTCTGGGAATCGGGCGAGAGGACGGCCATGAGCATGTCGCGGTCGAGCTGCGATTCGTACCGCGCCTCCCAGGCCGACGCCTCGGCCTGGGAGAGGCGGTTCGTGAGCGCCACGATCTCGAAGCGCTGGCTGAGCGCGTCATCCACCTTCGACTGCAGGAGGGCGTTTTCGTCCCGCAGCGATTCCACCTGACCGCGGAGGGAGATCAGGCCGGCGATGGATACCACAGCAGCGGCTGCGGCCACGAGCGCGGCTGCCGCCGGTGATAGGCGCGCGAGGCGAGAAAGCCACGCCCGGCTGCGGCGGGCTCTAGCGGCGCGCAGTACCCGCCGCCTCAGCCCAGGGGGCGGGGCCTGTACCGGCGGGGCTAGAGCGAGCAGGGCAATGAGCCGTTGGGCATCGAGGATGCGCGCGCGGCACTCGTCGCAAGCAAGGGCATGCTGCGCGAATGCCCGCTGAGCATCGGAGTCGAGGACCCCGAGGGCGTACTCGTCAGCCTCCGCCTGAGTAAGGTGCTCCGCCTGCATCGGTGTCCACTCCTCACCGCAGCCGCTCAAGCGCCGCTCGCAGCTTCTGCATGCCCAGCCGGATGCGCGTCTTCACCGTCCCGAGTGGCTCGCGGAGGCGCGCGGCGATCTCCTGGTGCGTATATCCTCCGAAGAAGGCGAGCTCCAGCACCTGCCGCTGTTCCGGCGGAAGCTGAGCAAGTGCCCGGCGGACCGCCACCTGCTCCTCGCGCAGTTCGGCCAGGGACACGGGATCGTCGACACGGGCAGTCGCAGCCGGAGCGAACGGGGCATCTTCGGGTTCGGGGAGCTCGCGCTTCCGGCGCCGGTTGCGCGACCGGGCCTCATCGACCGCTCGGTTGCGGGTGATGCTCAGGAGCCAGGTAACGAAGCGACCCCTGGCCGGGATGAACGCTTCGGGCCGCTGCCAAAGCCGGACGAAGATCTCCTGCACCAGGTCTTCGGCGACCGCAGGCTCGCCCACCACACGCAGACAGGTGGTGTACACGAGGGGCGAGTACCGGTCGTACAGCACGCCGAAGGCGTCGGGGTCGCGCGCAACGACGGCGGCCATGAGGGAATCGTCGCTCCACTCGGCGAGGTCGCCGGCGGCGGGGCGTGCGCCCCACGTCAGTTCGCCGGCGCTACCGTAGGTACGTACGCCGGGAGCGGATGGATCTCGTTCCCATCCCATGATGTCAGGCGGATCATACAGTCGCTGCGGTGCCGTGTGGGAAGTTCTTTACGTTGAGAGGCGGAATTTACCCTCTAAGCGAACGCCATCGCAGAAACTGAAATCCACAGACAACTACGACGAGGAGGCGGCGACCATGCGCATCCCATCGCTCGTCATCGGCGCCGCAGCAGCGAGCGTCCTGCTGCTCGCGGCCTGCAGCGGACGAGGGAGCGAAGCTCCGTCGGCAACTCCGGAGGCTGCCGAGCCGGGCGCACCCCCCGCCACGGCGGCCAGCCTCCCCCTCCAGGAGCCTGTCTCGCTCGCCGACCTGGTGGAACGGGTGGCGCCGGCGGTGGTCCGCATCGAAGCCCAAGCAGGCTTCGGCGGCGGCGTGGGGAGCGGCTTCGTCATCGACAGCGACGGCTACATCATCACGAACAATCACGTCATCGCCGTAGGGAGCGGCGTCGCCCGGTCGATTTCGGTCACGCTGAGCGACGGCTCCGTCTACCAGGCCCGAGTCGTGGGGCGAGACCCGCGCTCGGACCTCGCCGTCCTCAAGGTCGAGGCGCGCGGCCTTCCTGCCCTCCCGCTCGCTCGCCTCGACGACGTGCGCGTCGGCGATGCGGTCATCGCCATCGGGTACCCGCTCGACCTCGACCGCGGCGAAGGCGCTGGGTTCACGGTGACGCACGGTATCGTCAGCCAGAAGAACCGTGCCATCCAGGGTTTGGGCATCCTTGGCGCAGTGCAAACCGATGCGCCCATCAACCACGGCAACAGCGGCGGTCCGCTGGTGAACATGAAGGGCGAAGTGGTGGGGGTCAACACCTCGCTCGCCGCCGACCAGACGACGGGGGGAATCGCCCAGGGGATCGGGTTCGCCGTCGGGTCGGACACCGTACGGGCCGTGTACGAGGAGATCCGCGAGAAGGGCGAGGTGCGCCGCGCCCTCCTGGGGATTCAGGACTTCGAGGCCCTGCGCCCGGCCAGGGCACGCGAGCTCGGCATCGCCGAGAACACCGGCGGCGTCTACCTCAACACCGGCGGCGTGGTACCGGGTGGTCCCGCGGCCAGGGCTGGAATCCGCGACGGCGACGTGATCGTTCGGATCGGCGACTACCGCATCCGGAACGAGTCGGAACTGGCGGTCGCGATGGTCCGGTACGATCCGGGCGATACGGTGGAGGTCGAGCTCTACCGAGGCTCCGAGCGCCTCACCGTTCGGGTCACGCTCGGAGACGCAAGCGCGCCCTAACCGGCTCGGAAAGGACGCGCCGTGCGGATCGTGTGCCTGGTACCCAGCCTGACCGAGCTGCTCTGGTGGCTCGGGGCGGGCCGCCGGCTCGTGGGCCGCACGGTGTACTGCACCGAGCCCCCGGAAATGGCCGCCGCGGTTCCCGCTCTCGGGGGCACGAAGACGCCGGACATCGAGCGCATCGTTGCCCTCGCCCCCGACCTCGTCATCGCCAACAGGGAGGAGAACCGCCGCGAGGACGTGGAAGACCTCGAAAGGCGCGGAATCCGCGTCCTCGTCACGAACATCGAGACGATAGACGACGCGGCCGCAGCGATCACGGAGCTGGGTGCGTTGCTCGGCGCCGGCGACCGGGCTGCTGACCTCGTCGGGCGGATCCGGGAAGCCGCCGCCCAACCGCACGCACCTCGGCCGCGGGTATTCGTGGCGGTGTGGGGGAAGCCCCTGATGGGTCTCGGTAGCGGGACGTTCGGCCACGCCATGCTCACCGCGGCGGGTGCCGCCAACGTCTTCGAGGGAGTGCCCCGCTACCCCCTGGTGACGCTCGACGAGGTTCGAGCCGCCGCGCCCGACCTCATCCTGCTCCCGGACGAACCGTACCGGTTCCGCGAACGGCACCTCCCGAGCTTCGCCGCCATTGCGCCCGCGCGGCTCATCGACGGCAAACTCCTCTGGTGGTACGGGCCGCGCATCCCGGGTTCCCTCCGAACCCTCCGGCGCGTGATCGACGACGCTCGGAGGTGAGGGAGCCTCAGCGCGGAGGAGCCGCCCGGAAGCGGTGAGGCTCCGCGAGGAAGGCAACCCGTCCCCGGCAAATCGTCGCCGTCACGCGAAGTTCCCGGTCGAGCAGCACCAAGTCGGCGTCCATCCCGCGTTCGATCGAACCCTTCCGGTGGTGGACGCCGAGGGCGCGGGCGGGGTTCGCCGAACAGAGCCGCACGAGGGCCGAAACGTCGATGCCGAGCAGGGCTGCGGCCCGGCGCGCGTGTTCGTCGAAGGGCAGCAGGCTCCCGGCGATGGTGGTGCCGTCGGCCGTCTTCGCGATGTCGCCCGGCCCGGCGGCAGGGACGGCGTCAGAGACCAGGACGGTGCGAGACGGCCCAAGGACGCGATAGGCCAAGCGGAGGACCTCCGGCGCCACATGTTCGCCGTCGGCGATGAGCTCGCAGGTCGCGTCCGAAAGAAGCGCAGCGGCAGCGGGGCCGCCATCGCGGTGATGGAACGGGCGCATCCCGTTGAACAGGTGCGTGACGTGGGTGAAGGCTCCCTGCAGCGCATCGGCCGCCTGCCGGAAGGACGCGTCGGTATGCCCGAGCGCCAGGACCACGCCGGCCTCCTCGGCGGCGCGGGCGACGTCCGTAGCGCCGGGGAGCTCGGGCGCGAGCGTCATCACCCTAAGGCGCCCGCCCGCCGCTTCGACCAGCCGCTCGAAGAGCCCACGGTCGGGAAGCGAAAGCCACTCGGCCGGAAAGGCGCCCCGCCGGGCTGGATTGAGGAATGGCCCTTCCAGGTGGAACCCCAGGAACTCAGCGCCTTCAGCCGGGGCGGCGAACGCCAGCCGGAGGGCCGCCGCCAGCGATTCGGCGGACGGCGCCGCAACGCTGGCAGCGAACGCGGTGACGCCGTGCGCGGGCGCCGAGCGAGCGTACCGTTCGAGGTCGCCTGGACCAGGGGGAAGGAAGGACGCCCCGCCGCCGCCGTGCACGTGGATGTCGACGAAGCCAGGCGCTACCGTGAGCCCCCGCGCGTCGAGGACAGCCGCCCCGGGGTCCTCGACCTCCCGTCCGATAGCGACGATGCGGTTCGCGTCGCACAGCAGGGCTGCACGCATCGGTCCACCGGGGAGGGCGAGCACGCCGTCGGCAATGAGAAGACGATACGGCACGCGAATCCTCTTCGAGGGTTGACGGGGGTGCGCGCGGCGCTCAGGATCGCCGGAAAAGCGGGCGCGACAATCCAGTGGGCACCAGGCAACGCATCCGGCGCATGGGCGCTGCGGGCGCCATTTTCCTCGGCGCGGCCGCGGCCGTCTACCTCTCCCTCCTCACGTTCGCCCGCATCGACCGGTACGTCCTCCCGGGGAACGAGGCAGCCGTGCCCAGCGTTCCGATCTTCGTGCCTGGCACGAACCTCGGAGCGAACGTCTCCCTTCCGGGAGTTCCCGCCGCCGACGAGCAGGTGTGGAAACCCAGCGACCGCATCAACATCCTCGTGATGGGCCTCGATCGCCGCCCGTACGAGCCGCCGGACTCCCCGGCACGCTCGGACACGATGTTCATCGCCAGCGTCGACACCTTCCACGGCCGGCTCCAGATTCTCGCCATCCCCAGAGACTTCTGGACCGAGGTCCCGTACGGCGGCGACGACTTCTGGGTGGAGGCGAAAATCAACGCCGCCTTCTCGTACGGCATCTCGCAGCGGTACCCCGGCGGAGGGCCCGCAGCGGCCATCGCTACCGTCCAACGCACCTTCGGCATCCGCGTCCATCACTATGTCGTGATCGATTGGACCGGCTTCGTGCGCCTCATCGATGCGCTCGGGGGCATCGACGTGAATGTGCCGGAGACCATTTCGGACTGGGGCACCGACGTCCTCGACATCTTTCCGAACCGGACCGTCACCGCCGGCCTCCACCACTTCGACGGCCAGCAGGCGCTCGCCTACTCCCGCACGCGGGCCGACGGCGACCTGAAGCGCATCGAGCGGCAGCACCTGGTGATCCGGGCGGCAATCGAGAAGGCCCTCAGCCTCGGCTGGCTGACGCGCATTCCCGAACTCTGGTCGGCGTACCGCGACGCCGTTCAGACGGACATCGACTCCGGCCTCATTCCTGGCTACGCCCTCCTTGCGCAGCGGCTGGACTTTGAGCGTATCGACACGTACTCCCTGGGCCCGGCCACCTACGGGTCGATCTCCGATGACGGCCAGCTCATCCTCCTTCCGCGCTGGGACCAGGTGTACGCCATCATCGACGAGTTCCTCGCCGACCCCCTCACCCGCGACGAGCGCCCTGTTATCGCCCTCGAATATCCACCCGGCGCCGAAGAGTTGGCTGCTCAGGTCCAGCAGCATCTGCACCAGTACGGCGTCCCGCCCCAGTTCATCCGGCTCGTCAACGGCGCCGACGGCCCGCCGGGCATCGTCGACCTGACCGGAAAACCGTACACGGCCCGAAAGCTCGCCCGCCTCACGAACCTGAGGATGCTCGAACGGGCGGACGAACATCCCGACGGGGTCGATGTGATCGTCCGTATCGGCGACGGAATGCGACTCTCCCCCTGATAGAGGGAAAGGAGCGGACGTGCAGGAACTCGACGGTCAGCTCGTCTACGCAGCCCGGGACCTCGTGGGATTCGCCCTCTGCCCGCAGCTTCCCCGCCTCGAGTTCGCCGCCGCCAGGGGCGCTCTGGAGCGCCCCCAATTCCGCGACCCAGTCCTCGATCGTCTCGTCGAGCGCGGCAGAGCGCACGAAGAGCGGTTCTGCGCAGTGCTGCGCACGGAAGGAAAGAACGTCGTGGAAATCCGACCCGACGGCTCCGTCGAGGACAAGGCCGAACGTCTGCGCCTCGCCGCGCAGAAGACCATCGAGGCGATGCGCGACGGGGCCGACGTCATCTACCAGGCCACCTTCTTCGACGGCCGCCGCCGCGGGCACGCCGACTTCCTCATCCGGAGCGACGCCCGGACGAGCTGCTTCGGCCGCTGGTGTTACGAGGTCTGGGATACGAAGCTGGCGCGCGAGGCGAAGCCGGGCGCCCTCCTCCAGGTGCTCTTCTACGACGACCTCCTCGAGCAAGTCCAAGGCGTCTCCGGCGGGACCGTCCACCTGGCCCTGGGCGGGAGCACTCGCGAGGTCCGGAGCTTCGCGGTGAGGCGGTACGCCGCCTGGTACCGGCGCCTCCGCGCGCGGTTCGAAGCGGCGCTCGGCGGCGGGGGCTTCGGCGACCCGGACCCCGCTCCGGAGCCCGTCGAGCACTGCGAGGTGTGCGCCTGGCGCGCGTACTGCGAAGAGCTCCGCCGGAAGGCCGACCACCTCTCCCTAGTGGCAGGGATGGGTAGACCCCAGCGTCGGCGTCTCGCCGAGGCCGGGGTGACGGAGAAAACCCGGTTCGCCGCTGCGCGGTGGGAGACGCTCGAGACGTCGATTCCGACCCGCTCCCGCGAGACGTACCGGCGGCTCCACCGGCAGGCCGTCCTGCAGGTCAAGGCCGAACGAGACGGCCGACGGCGCTACGAGCTCTTGGAGCCCCGCAGGGCAGAGGACGGAACCCTCGCCCTCGAAGGGCTGCTCGCCCTCCCCGAACCCAGCCCTTCGGACCTGTTCTTCGACATCGAGGGCGATCCCTTCGCCCTGGACGACGGGGTGGAGTACCTCTTCGGCGTCTACGGGCCCGGGAGTGGGGAGAGAGGAGCGTACCGCTCGTTCTGGAGCATCGACGAAAACGGCCGCGTCACCCGCGCGGCCGAGCAGCAGGCGTTCGAGCGGGCCATCGACTTCCTCTACGAGCGCTTTTGCAACGCCCTGCGCGAAGACGGCACCGCCGGGGCGCACATCTACCACTTCGGCGCCTACGAACCCGCGGCGCTCAAGCGGCTGGCGGCGCGCTTCGGCTCCCGGGAGCGGGAGCTGGACGACCTGCTCCGCGCTGAGGCGTTCGTGGACCTCTACCGCGTCGTCCGGCAGGGGCTCCTCGCCTCGGTCGCGAGCTACTCCATCAAGCAGCTGGAGCCGTTCTACGGATTCCAGCGGCAGGCGACACTCAGGGACGCCGGCGAGAGCATCGCGGAATTCGAGCGGTGGCTCGAGCTGGGCGCCGAGGAGGGGACAGACCGAAGCCTGCTGGAGACGATCGAGCGGTACAACGAGGACGACTGCCGATCGGCGGCTGCCCTGCGCGATTGGCTCGAGAGCCTCAGGATCGAGCTCGAAAGGAAGGCCGCAAAGCCCCTTCCCCGACCGGCGCCGGGGCGGCCCGACGCGAGCCAAACCACTGAGCAGGCGCTCGACGAGATCGCCGCGCTCTTCGCGTGCCTCACGGACGGCGTCCCGGCCGCGCCCGAGGAACGAACCCCCGAGCAACAGGCGCGGTGGATCCTCGGGCACCTGCTCTCGTGGCACCGGCGGGAGATGCGCGCGGCCTGGTGGCGCATCTTCGCCTACCAGCAGATGACGCCCGAGGAGATCGTCCTCGACAGCACGGCCCTCGGCGGCCTGGAATTCATCGAAACGGAGCCTGGCAGCCGAGGATCGACCCTCTACAAGTTCTCCTTCCCGCCTCAAGAGCACCGATTGGCCGCCGGTGACACGGCCTACGATCCCTACACCCTCGAAGCGTGCACCGTGAAGGAGATCGATGAGGCGTCCGGCACGGTGTCCCTTCGCCGGAAGAAGGACGCCGACGGACCTCCGCCTCAGGCGCTCGTTCCCTTCGAGACCTACGACACCCGCGACATCGAAGCGAAGCTGCGCGAACTGGCGGCCTGGGTTGCCGAGCACACCATCGAAGGGCCCGGACCGTACCGTGCAGCGCGGGAGCTACTCCTGCGATCGCTGCCCCGCTGCGGTCAGACCCCCGGCGAACCGCTCGTCCAGTCGGGCGAGACCGCGGAAGCGGCCGCCCTACGCCTCGTCCCGCTCCTCGACGAGAGCTGCCTCGCCATCCAGGGGCCGCCGGGCTCGGGGAAGACGACCCTCGCGGCCAAGCTCATCGTCGACCTCGTCCGTAGGGGCAAGCGGGTCGGGGTCACCGCGAACAGCCACAGCGTGATCGCGACGCTGCTCGAACGGGTGGAGGCCGAAGCGAACGCGCAGAACGTCCGCCTCACCATCGGGCAGCGCGCCGGAAAAGGCGCGAAACCCCGGGCGGGCTGGAACGACCTGGCCGGCCAGGCAGGGATCGAGGCGATTAACGCCGGGCAGGTGGACGTTGCCGGCGGCACCGTCTGGCTCTGGGCGAGCCAGAAGCTCGACCCCGTGGACGTGCTCTTCATCGACGAGGCAGGCCAGCTTTCGCTGACGAACGCGCTCGTCGCCGCCATGGCCGCGCGGAGCGTGGTGCTGGTGGGCGACCCCCAGCAGCTCGACCAGCCCCTCCTCGCGACGCATCCGCCGGGCACCGAGCGCTCCGCGCTGGCGCACCTCCTGGGCGACGCGGACACCATCCCTCCCGAGCGCGGCCTCTTCCTCGACCGGACCTGGCGGCTGCACCCCTCCATCTGCGCCTTCACGTCGGAGCTCTTCTACGAAGAACGCCTACGGCCCGCCGTCGAATGCCAGCACCAGCGGCTGCAGGTTCCCGGCTTTCCGGAAGCAGGGCTCGTCTTCGTGCCCGTGCCGCACGAGGGGTGCGACGTCTCCAGCGAGAAGGAAGCCGAAACGGTCGCGAAGCTCTGCCGCCGCCTCACGAGCCCCGGCGCGAGCTGGATCGACCGCGACGGGACCAACCGGCAGCTCCGGCCTGAGGACATCCTGGTCATCGCCCCGTACAACCTCCAGGTTCGGCTCCTAAAGGACCGGCTCGAAACGCGGCTCGGTGATGGCTTCCGCGTCGGCACCGTGGACAAGTTCCAGGGGCAGGAGGCGCCGGTCGTCATCTACTCGATGACGTCCAGCTCGAAGGAGGACGCTCCCCGGGGGATGGAGTTCCTCTACAGCCTGAACCGGCTGAACGTCGCCACGTCGCGGGCGAAGTGCCTCGCCATCGTCGTCGCCTCGCCGGCGCTCCTCGACCCGGCATGCACGAGCATCCGCCAGATGGAGCTTGCGAACGCGCTCGCGCGCTTCGCCGAACTCGCAGTCTGCCTCGAACCTCAGAATTCGGCCGGCTCGTAGGGGGTCGTCATGAGCAGCCGGCCAAGCCACACAAGGGCCCCAGCACCGGCAAGGCTAACCGCCGCCACCGGAAGCGCCACTGCCCAGTAGCTTCTGCGGGCCAACCCCAGAAGCTGGAAGACGGCGATCGCGCCTCCCGCCCCCGCCAGCACGGTGCCGTAGCGGCGCGCGAGGGCGACAGAGCGCTCTTCGGGAAGGGGCAGATGGATCATGCTCGGGCTCCTTCGACCCTCCGCTTCTACCAGCCGCAGGAGACAGGGTCAATCCGCAGGCTTCGCGGCCGGCGTGAACGACTCGGGCGGCACGACGACGATCGTCGCCCGCATCTGGGGATGGAAGGAGCAGGTAATCGTGAACGTTCCCGTCGTGTCGAAGGTGTAGATGACCTCGTCCCCTTTCCGCATGTTCCCCGAGACGTTCACGCCGTCGACGAGGACGTCGTGGATCGCCGTCTCGCTGTTGCGGAAGAGCACGGTCTGTCCGGCGGGGATCGTCAGCTTCTTCGGGACGAAGCGGAGGCGGTCCTGATTCACGATGGGGTACCCCTCCGCCGTCGTAGGAACGGCCGCCGGCTCCTGGGACCCGGAAGAGCACGCTGCCAGCGCGCCCGCGGTGAGCAGCACCAAGACCGCACCGAGCAGCCGACCCCGAACCCTCCGGCTCATGCCTCCATTGTGGCAGATTTCACGAGCCGCGTCGCCTCTCCTGGTATCGGAAGGGTGAATGACAAAGCACCGCTCCGCCGATGCGAGCGCTCAGGCGGCGGACCGGCGTTTCCGGCGCAGGTCGAGTGCGTCCAGCTGCTCCCGCAGCTGCCTGATACGCCGAAGCCGGGACGGCGAGAGCACCGGCGCCGCAGATTCCAAGTACACGGGTCCGCCGCACCGAAGGCAGCGCAGAGGGTCGGGAACGGCATCAACGGGCGCGCCAGCATCCGAGGTGAAACCGGCGCGGCGCAGCGGCGTTCCGGCCACGCCGACCCATGTCCCGCTCACGTAGCCGCAATGAAGGCACTTGACATCGCCCCGCACCAGCATCGCAACACTCCGCAGCAGCGTCAGATACCGAGATCCTCGGCCGACGGCGGCTCCCCAGCAGTGCGGTGCTACTCGATAGCTTCGATGCGGAAGTGGATTTCGCCGGAGGGCGTCTGCACGACGACCTCCTCACCGGGAGCACGGTCGAGGAGTGCCCGGCCCACGGGCGACTCTACGGAGATCTTCTTCAGGGCCGGGTTGGCCTCCCGCGGCGAAACGAGCGTCAGGCGATCACGTGCTCCCGTGTCGAGGCGCACCACGGACACGGTGGCGCCGATGGCAGCCCGGCCGTTGTTCGCCGATTCGACGACGATCGCGTCGCGAAGCACGGCCTCGATCTCCTTCCGGCGCTGCTCGTTCCAGGCGAGCGCCTCCCGAGCCGCGTGAAGGGGCGCGTTCTCCCGGAAATCCTTGTCCTCCCGGGCCTGCGCCACCGCCTTCACCAGCTCGATACGCTGCCTTTCGAGCTCGGCCAGCTCCGCCTTCAGAGCGGCAAGGCCGGCCTCGGTAAGCTCGACGGGCTTCGGCTTCGCTTCGAGCACCCGCTGGCCCCCCGCCGGCTTCTTCAAGGGCGTTCGTACGCGGACGTGGACGCCCAAGTTCTGCGACGTGTAACCCCGCTTCTTGAGGAACTGGAACCAGCGCTTGAGCGCTTCGATGCGCTGTTCGATGTTCGGGTCGGCCGGCGAAAGCTGGGAGGCCACGTACGATTCCACTCGCGCGCCCGTAAGTGCCGACACGCGCATCTCCGCGCCGGCGAACTCCACGTACTTCCGCACCCACCCCCCGTAGGCCAGCGCCTGCTGGGGTTTCAGCGATGCCAAGAACTCGTCCAGCGCCTCTCCGAGGGTAGGGTCGAGCACCGTCGGCTGGGAATCGGGCACGGCTTCAGCGTATCATCCCTCCCCAAAACGGGGGAGGCAGCGTGGACGAGCGGCACGCGACCTGGGAATGGCTGGCCGCGCAGTTCTCCACCGTCGGCGACCCTGAGGCTTGGCTTCCCCGCTTACGCGCGCACGCGGCGATGCTCGCGGCAGCCGAGGTCCGCACGACATCGGTCCCGCCGGCGGAGATGGTACGCCGGCACTTCGCCGAGTCGATGGATATCCTGCGCATCAGCCTGGATGCGGGCGGCGGGCCGCCGGTCGTCGACGTGGGCTCGGGCGGTGGATTTCCCGGCCTCGTCATCGCCGCCGTGTTTCCGGAGTGGGAAGTGCACCTCGTGGAGCCGCTCCAGAAGCGCGCGCGGGTGCTGGCGACCATCGCCGCCGGGCTTGGGCTGGAGCGGGCCACGGTCCATCCCGAACGGGCCGAGACACTGGGCCGCGGCCCGCTGCGGGAGGCTGCCAGGCTGGTCACGGCGCGGGCTGTGGCCCCGCTCCGCGAAGTTCTGGAATACACCGCCCCCTTCGCCGCCCTCGGTGCTCCCATCATCCTCCCCAAGGGCTCCGGGTTTCGCGAAGAGCTTCGGGCTGCCGAGCGCGCCATCTCGGAGTTGGGCGTCGAGTACGAGGGCGCAGTGCCCATGCGGGCGGAGATTAGCGGAACCATCATCGTGGCCCGGTTCCGAAAGGTGCGCCCCACACCGGAGCGGTATCCGCGCCGTCCCGGGGTGCCCGGTAAGCGCCCGCTGTGATGCAACTGTTAAAGCGATAACGCCCATTACCACCTCTTGCGCCGGTGTGATATAGTTGCGCGCGATCGCGGACCAGCGATTCGCACGCGGACGTTCCAACGGCGAGCAAGGCGGCCGCGGTCCATTTCGGGACAGGAGAAAGAGGGCGATGGACGTGCAGACCACACTCAACCGCTTGCTGCGCCTTGCACAGCTCGATACGTCGGTCTTCGATGAAGTGCGAGACGACCCGAACGAGACGATCCCGGCGCTCGTCCTGGCGGCGGTCGGGTCGGTGCTCGCAGGGCTCGGCGCCACGCTCTGGTGGCAGGTCATCGCCGACTCCGAGCCCGACTCCCTCATCCTCAACACGCTCATCCTGGGCTCGCTCTTTCTCTTCGGGATGTACCTGGTCGCCGGGCTGGTCATCTACGTGGTGCTAGCCCAGCTCTACCGCGTCAACGCCGACCTCCAGGCGCTGCTGCGCACGCTGGGCTATGCCGCCGCACCGCTCGCGCTCTCGGTGCTCATGTTCCTGAGCGTCATCTATCCGGTTTTCGCCATCGTGCCGCTGGCGCTGGTTCTCGCGATGATGTTCTACGCCGTCCAATCCGCCACGGGAGCGGACTCGAAGCAGGTTGCCGTCTCCTCCATCATCGGATTCACGGTAATGGTCCTCGTCCTCGGGATCATCTCGCTGGCAAGCGACTTTCCGGATGCACCCATGGGAGCCGGACTGTTCGGCATCCTGCTGGACTGACCGTAATAGGGTCTCGAAGCTGGCGGTACCGCTGCCGACAAGGGCAGGCTCGGCCGCTTCCACCTCGGTGGGTTGAACAGAGAGGACCCTGCAGCCGAAAGGCGGGGGTTAGGCTGAGAGGCCAGCGCGCAGTGCGGCGCAGGTCTCCGCCATGCCCTCTTTCGCGCGGTCGAGCAGCGCCGTGAGCTGGAGGAAGATGTGGGGCTGGTCTTCGTAAATGGCGAGCTTCACGGGCACGCCAGCCGCCTCGAGCTTCGCCGCGTACGCGCGGGAATCGTCGAGGAGCGGGTCGAGCGTCCCGACGATGAGGAACGCCGGGGGTAGACCGCGTGGGTCGGCGTGAACGGGTGCGATATACGGGTCGGTATCGCTGGCGCCGCCCGAGAGGTAGTGGTTCCAGAACCAGGCCATGGTGTCGCGCGTGAGGATTTTGCCCTCAGCGTTCTCGATCATGGATGGGGTATCGAACCGGCGCTGGAAGACGCCGTACAGCAGCAGCTGGAAGCGCGGAAGTGGACCGCCTTCGTCCCGCAGGCGCAGACAGGAGGCCGCTGCGAGGTTGGCGCCGGCCGAGTCGCCGCCGACGGCGATGCGCGACGCATCGGCCCCCAGGGCCGCAGCGTTGGCGAACGCCCAGCGCACGGCCGCAGTGCAGTCATCCAGCGGCGCGGGAGCGGGATGCTCGGGGGCGAGACGGTAGTCGACGGAGAGGACGAGGCAGCCGGCGCCCTCGGCGAGCTCGGCACAGAGCTTCGCGTGCGTTTCCGGGCTGCCGATGACCCATCCGCCGCCGTGGAAGTAGACGAGGAGCGGGAGCGGCCCGTCGCCCTGGGGCCGGCAGAGTTTGGCCCGGAGCGGCCCGGCGGGACCGGGGAGGGTCGTTTCGCTTACCGAAACGGATGCGGGGAGCGGCTGGTTGAATGCGGCGAAGGCCGCCTCGGCCTGCTGGCGCGCCTCCTGGGGCGAGAGTTCGTGGAGCGGCCGCTGGCCGGCCGCCTGGGCCTGGGCTTGCATCATCTGCAGCA
>DAOUCS010000172.1:0-16258 GCA_034431815.1 Dehalococcoidia bacterium | reverse complement strand
GTGGTGGCTGCGCCGGAGGGGCCGATGCCGCAGACGCGGGAGCACATTTTGTTGGCGCGGCAGGTTGAGGTGCCGGCGATTGTGGTGTTTTTGAACAAGGTGGACATGATGGAGGATCCGGAGCTCTTGGATTTGGTGGAGATGGAGCTTCGGGATCTTCTGAAGCAGTATGGGTTTCCTGGGGATGAGGTGCCGATCGTGCGTGGGTCGGCGTTGAAGGCGTTGGAGTCGACGTCGACGGACCCGAATGCGCCGGAGTATCAGTGCATTTGGGAGCTGATGAAGGCGGTGGATGAGTATATTCCGACGCCGGTGCGTGCGGTGGACAAGCCGTTCCTGATGCCGATTGAGGATGTGTTCGGCATCAAGGGGCGCGGGACGGTGGTGACGGGGCGGATTGAGCGTGGCCGGGTGAAGGTGGGGGATGAGGTGGAGATTGTGGGGTTGCGGCGGACGCGGAAGACGACGGTGACCGGGGTGGAGATGTTCAAGAAGGTGTTGGACGAGGGGATAGCGGGGGACAACGTTGGGTGTCTGTTGCGTGGTGTGGAGCGGGACGAGGTAGAGCGGGGGCAGGTGTTGGCGCAGCCTGGGAGCATCACGCCGCACACGACGTTTGAGGCGCAGGTGTACGTGTTGACGAAGGAGGAGGGTGGACGGCACACGCCGTTCTTTTCGGGGTATCGGCCGCAGTTTTACATGCGGACGACGGATGTGACGGGCGAGATTCGGCTGCCGGAGGGGGTGGAGATGGTGATGCCTGGGGACAACGTGAACCTGACGGTGGAGCTGATTCAGCCGGTGGCCTGCGAGGAGGGGCAGCGGTTCGCCATTCGGGAGGGCGGCCGCACGGTGGGCGCCGGCGTCGTTACCAAGATCCTGAAGTAACCGAGCGCCTCACCCGCCGGAGGGAGAGAGATGGCACGCCAGCAGATTCGCATCAAACTGAAAGCCTACGATCATCGGCTCCTCGACCAGTCCGCCCGGCAGATCGTCGAGGCGGCCGAGCGCACGGGCGCCGCGGTCGCTGGCCCCGTCCCTCTGCCCACCACCATCGAGCGGTTCTGCGTCATCCGCAGCCCGCACGTGTACAAGGATTCGCGCGAGCACTTCGAAATCCGCACCCATAAGCGGCTCATCGACATCATCGACCCAACATCGAAGACGGTCGACACGCTCATGCGCCTTCAGCTCCCGAGCGGCGTCGACATCGAGATCAAGCTGTAGCCATGAGTATCGAAGGACTGCTCGGCCGGAAGCTCGGAACGCTCTCCATCTTCGACGGCGAAGGCCGGATGCGCGGCGTCACCGCCATCGAGGTGGGCCCCTGCTACGTGACCCAACTCAAGACGCCCGAAACCGACGGCTACACGGCCATCCAAGTCGGATATGGTGAGGCGAAGCGTCTGAACCGGCCGGAAGCCGGCCACCTCCGTGCTGCCGGCGGTCTCAAGCTCCGCCACCTGGCCGAATTCCGGGGCGACCCCTCGGCCTTCAAGCTGGGCGACCGCATCGGCGTGGAGATCTTCCAGGTGGGCGAGCGCGTCGACGTTACCGGCATCTCAAAGGGGCGCGGCTTCCAGGGCGGGGTGAAGCGGCATGGGTTCGCCGGGGGGCCGAAAACGCATGGTCAGTCCGACCGCCACCGGGCGCCGGGCTCCATCGGCTCGGGCACGACGCCTGGCCGCGTGCTGAAGGGCACCCGCATGGCCGGTCACATGGGCGCAGTCCGGTGCACCGTCCGCAACCTCGAAGTTGTTGCCCGCAACGACGAACGGGGCGTCATCTTCGTGGCCGGCTCTGTCCCCGGTCCCAAGGGCGGCCTGGTGCGCATCCGCCACGCGAGGAAGGTGTCGAAATGAAGCTACCAGTGGTCGACGCCCAAGGGAACGTGGTCCGCGAAATCGACGCTGCCGACGAGGTGTTCGGCATCGAGCCGAACCGCTGGGTGCTCCACCAGGCGTACGTGGCCCAGATGGCCAATCGCCGGGCCGGCGGCGGCCACACCCTCCGCCGCGGCGAGGTGCGCGGCTCCACCCGGAAGATTCGCCGCCAGAAGGGCCTGGGGCGCTCCCGTCAGGGGTCCATCCGCGCACCGCACCACGTCGGTGGAGGCATCGCGCACGGGCCGAAGCCGCGCGACTTCTCGCTCCGGCTGCCGAAGCAGATGCGGCGTCTCGCGATCCGCTCCGCGCTGAGTGCGCATGCCGCAGCAGGTGAAATCCTCGTGGTCGAATCCCTCGTCCCCGCCGAGCCGAAGACGAAGCTGGTGGCGGAGCTGCTTGAGGGGCTCGGTATCTCGCGCACGGCGCTCCTCGTCACCGGCGAGCACGAGCCGGTGCTGCACCAGGCGGCGCGCAACATCCCCTTCGTCAAGGCGATGCCCGCTGCCTATCTCAACGTTGTCGACCTGGTGAACGCCCACCGCGTGCTCATGACCGAAGACGCCGTCCGCAAGGCCGAAGCGCTGTGGGGCGGTGCGAATCTGAAGCCGCGGCGGGGGACGCATACGGCGGAGGTGGCCTAATGGCGGACATCCATCCGTACTCCGTCCTTCGGCGCCCCATCATCACCGAGAAGAGCACGGCCCTGGCCGCGCAGAACAAGTACGTCTTCGAAGTCGACCCCAGGGCCAACAAAGCGCAGATCAAAGAAGCCGTCGAAATCGCCTTCGGCGTCCGCGTGAAGTCCGTGAACACCATGAACGTCCGCGGCAAGGCCCGGCGCTTCGGACGCCGCGTCACTCGCCAGCCGGATTGGAAGAAAGCGATCGTCACCCTCCAGCTGGGCGACAAGATCGAGCTCTTCGAGGGGGTGTAGCCGATGCCGATCAAGACGTACAAGCCCACCTCGCCCGGACGCCGCAACGCCAGCGGCTACACCTTCGAAGAGATCACGAAGGAGCGCCCCGAGCGCTCGCTGGTGGTGTCGCTCGGCCGCAAGCATGCCGGCCGGAACAATCAGGGCCGCATCACGGTCCGTCACCGGGGCGGCGGCCACAAGCGGCTGTACCGCATCATCGACTGGAAGCGCGACAAGTTCGGCGTGCCGGCCAAGGTGGCGGCCATCGAATACGACCCCAACCGGACGGCGCGCATCGCCCTGCTCCACTACGCCGACGGGGAGAAGCGGTACATCCTCTGGCCGCTCGGGCTGCAGGTCGGTGACACGGTGATGAGCGGCCCCGATGCCGAAGTCAAGGTCGGGAACGCGCTGCCGCTGGCCAACATCCCCACCGGCACGCCCATCCACAATATCGAGCTCTACCCGGGGAAGGGCGGCCAGCTGGTCCGCAGCGCCGGCGCCGCTGCCCAGCTGATGGCGAAGGAGGGCGATTACGCCCTCGTCCGACTTCCCAGCGGCGAAGTGCGCCGGATCCACATCCGCTGCATGGCCACGGTCGGACAGGTGGGGAACGTTGAGCACTCGCTCGTCAAGCTCGGCAAGGCAGGCCGGAAGCGCCATCTGGGGCGCCGGCCGGAGGTGCGCGGTTCGGCGATGACCCCGCGCGACCACCCCCACGGCGGCGGCGAAGGGAAGGCCCCCATCGGCATGCCCGGTCCGAAGACGCCCTGGGGGAAGCCGACCCTCGGCTATCGGACGCGGAACAACAAACGCACCGATAAGTTCATCGTGCGGCGCAGGAGGTAAGCGGGGCGATGTCGCGTTCGACGAAGAAAGGGCCGTTCGTCCACCCGAAGCTGTGGAAGAAGGTGCTGGCCGTCCGCGCCAGCGGGCAGCGCACCGTCATCAAGACGTGGTCGCGAGCCTCCATGATCGTGCCCGAAATGATCGGCCTCACCATTGCCGTGCACGACGGCCGGCGGCACGTCCCCGTTTTCATCACCGAGCAGATGGTCGGTCACCGGTTGGGCGAGTTCGCCCCCACCCGCACGTTCCGGGGCCACATCTCCAAGAGTGACCGCCAGAGCAAAGTGAGGCGTTAGCTATGGAAGTCCGTGCTGTCGCCCGCAACGTTCCTGTTTCGCCGCGCAAGGTGCGCCTCATCCTCGAGCGCCTGCCGGGCCTCAGCGTCGACCAGGCCTTGGCCCTGCTGCGGTACGCGCCGTCGCCGCACGCGCGCACGGTCTCGAAGGTCGTCCTCTCGGCGGCCGCCAACGCCGAAAACAACTTCAACCTCGACGTCGACGAGCTCGTCATCAAGCGCGCCGTAGCCGACGACGGGCGCCGCCTCAAGCGGTACAAGGCGCGCTCTCGCGGGCGGGTGAGCCCCATCATCAAGCGCTCCAGCCACATCACCATCGTCCTCGACCGGCGGGAGGGGTAGCCAGTGGGTCAGAAAGTCCATCCGCACGGCCTGCGCCTCGGCATCCTCTACGACTGGGACTCGAAGTGGTTCGCCGACCGCGACTATACCCAGAAGCTCCATGAGGATCTGCGCATCCGGCGCTTCATCATGGAGCAGCTGCCCGATGCCGGCATCAGCCGCGTGGAGATCGACCGGAACGCCAACCTGGTGACCGTCACCATCCACACGGCGAAGCCGGGCATCGTCATCGGCCGCGGCGGCGGGCGGGTGGAGGAGCTGCGCACAGCCCTCGAAGGGATGACCGGCGGACGTGTGCGCGTCAACATCAACGAAATCCGCGTCCCCGAGCTGGATGCCTACCTCGTGGCCCGCTCCGTTGCCGACCAGATCGAGCGGCGCGTTGCCTTCCGGCGGGCCATCAAGCAGGCCGTGCAGCGCACGATGCAGCGTGGGGCCAAAGGCGTGCGCATCACCATCGCCGGCCGGCTCGGCGGCGCGGAAATGTCCCGCCGCGAAACGGAAGCCGCCGGCCGCGTTCCCCGCAATACCCTCCGCGCCGACATCGATTACGGCTTCGCCGAGGCCCTCACGACCTACGGCGTCATCGGCGTGAAGGTCTGGATTTACAAGGGCGATGTTCTGCCCGCTGAACGCGAGTACGAGGTGCCCGAGGAGGAGGCCGCCGCGGCCGAACCTGCGCCGGCCGCTCAGCCCGGCGGGCCCGTGCACGTCGCCATCTCGGTCGAAGAACAAGAAGCCGTAGCCCGCCAGTCGGGCGCCGGCGAGGAGTGAGGAAGCGATGCTGCAGCCGAGGCGTGTGAAGCATCGGAAGCACCACCGCGGCCGCCTCACCGGCGAGGCCACGGCCGGCAACACCATCGTCTTCGGCGAGTACGCCCTGCAGGCCGAAGGCGCCGCCTGGATCGACGCCCGCCAGATCGAGGCTGCCCGCCGCACCATGACCAACTACATGAAGCGCGGTGGTAAGATCTGGATTCGGATCTTCCCCGACAAGGTCGCGACGGCGAAGCCAGCCGAAACGCGCATGGGCTCGGGGAAGGGCGCGCCCGACCGCTGGGTGGCCGTCGTCAAGCCGAACCGCATCCTCTTCGAAGTGGCTGGCGTCGCCGAGCCCATCGCCCGCGAGGCGCTCCGTCGCGCCGCCCATAAGCTGCCGATCCCGACGCGCATCGTGGCGCGCGACGAGCTCACCATCTGAGGAGGTCCGAGATGGCACGCCAAGAGCTCGCCGAAATCCGCCAGTGGGACGACCAGCGCCTCGCCCGCGAGATCAACGAGGCGTATCGGGCGCTCTTCACCCTGCGCTTCCAACACGCCACCCGGCAGCTGGAGAACTACCGTGCCCTGCGCGAGGCGCGGAAGCGCATCGCCCGGCTCCTAACCGTCAAGCGCGAGCGCGAGCTCGCCCGCCTGCGAGGTGAGGGTTGACCATGGGACAGCGACGCGTCCTCCAGGGCGTAGTGGTGAGCGACAAGATGCAGAAGACGGTGGTCGTCGCCGTCGAGCGGCGAACCATGCACCCGCTCTATCGCAAAACCATCACGCGAACGAAGCGCTACAAAGCGCACGACGAACACAACGAGTGCCGCATCGGCGACATCGTGCGCATCGAAGAGACGCGGCCCCTCTCTCGGGAGAAGCGGTGGCGCGTCATCGAAATCGTCCAGCGCGGCGAAGTGCCCGAGATCGAGGCCGACCTCGTCGGCCGCGAACTCGAGGAAGAAGTCCAGGCCGCGCCCAGCCGTGTTGCCGGTGCCGCGGAGGGTGAGACGCCGTGATCCAGCAGGAATCCCGCCTCAAGGTCGCCGACAACTCCGGCGCGCGAGAACTCCTTTGCATCCGCGTCCTCGGTGGCAGCAAGCGCCGATACGGCCGTCCGGGCGACGTCATCGTGGCCAGCGTCAAGTCGGCTCAGCCCCACGCCAACATCAAGAAGGGCGATGTGGTGCGGGCCGTCATCGTCCGGGTGGCCAAGGAGTACCGCCGCCCCGACGGCTCCTACATCAAGTTCGATGACAACGCTGCCGTGCTCCTCGCCAACGATCTCCAGAACCCCCGCGGGACGCGCATCTTCGGTCCGGTGGCGCGGGAGCTTCGCGACAAGAACTTCATGAAGATCGTCTCCCTTGCGCCGGAGGTGCTCTGATGCCGGCAAAGATCAAGCGCGGCGATCGCGTGGTCGTCATCGCCGGGAAGGACCGCGGCAAGCGGGGCATCGTGCGCAAGGTCGACCGGAAGCACGAGCGCGTCATCGTGGAGGGCGTCAACATCGTGAAGCGCCATCAGCGCGCCCGCGCGGTGGGCCAGCAGTCCCAGATCGTCGAGCGCGAGGCGCCGATCCACATCAGCAACGTCATGCTCATCGACCCGAATACGGACCAGCCCACGCGCGTCACCTTCCGCCGCCGAGAGGACGGCAGCTGGGTGCGCGTGGCGAAGCGCAGCGGGAGGGATATCGACTGATGCCGCCCCGCCTGAAGGATCGCTACGTGAACGAGGTGGTGCCGCGGCTCCGCGAGGAGTTCGGCTACAAAAACGTCATGCAGGTGCCGCGGCTCGAAAAGATCGTCGTCAACGTCGGCTTGGGCGAGGCGCTTTCGAACGCGTCGGCGCTCGACCATACCGTCGAGCAGGTGGCTGCCATTACCGGGCAGAAGCCGATCGTGACCCGCGCCAAGCGCTCCATCGCGAACTTCCGCCTTCGCGCCGGCAATCCCATCGGCGTCGCCTGCACCATCCGCGGCGCCCGGATGTGGGAGTTCCTCGATCGGCTCATCACCGCGGCCTTGCCGCGCATCCGCGACTTCCACGGCCTGAACCCGAACGCCTTCGACGGCCGGGGGAACTACTCCATTGGCATCCGCGAACAGCTCATCTTCCCGGAGATCGACTACGACAAGGTCGACAAGGTGCGCGGGCTTCAGGTCACCATCGTCACGACGGCGAAGACCGACGAAGAGGGACGGCGGCTCCTCGAGCTGTTGGGGATGCCGTTCCGGCGGAACTAGGAGGGACGAGATGGCGTCCAAGGGCATCATCAATCGCGATAAGCGGCGCCGCGAGCTGTACGAGAAGTACCGCGCCCGTCGGGAAGCGCTGAAGGCCGAACTGAAGAAGTCCTGGGGCGATCCCGAACGGGTGGCCGCCATCTACGCCGAATTGCGGAAGCTTCCGCTCAACAGCAGCCCGACGCGGCTGAAGAACCGCGACATCATCGACGGGCGCCCCCGGGCCTACATCCGCAAGTTCGGCCTCTCCCGCATCACCTTCCGGGAGTATGCCCACCGCGGCCTGCTGCCCGGCGTAACGAAGTCGAGCTGGTAGCTCGTGGAAGCCAGGAGTTCCGCCATGAGCGTGAATGATCCCATCGCCGACATGCTCACCCGCATTCGGAACGCCGTGGCTGCCCGCCACGACTCCGTCAGCATGCCGGCGTCCAAGATGAAAGTGGCCATCGCCAAGGTCCTCAAGGAAGAGGGCTTCATCAAGGACTACACCGTCGTTCAGCAGGAGGGCCGCCCCCAGGCGGAGCTCCGCATCGAGCTGAACTACCTCGGCCGGAAGCAGCCCGCCATCAACGGGCTCAAGCGGGTCAGCAAGCCCGGGCTTCGGGTCTACGTGCAGAAGCGCCAGATCCCCCGCGTCTACGGGGGGCTCGGCATCGCCATCCTCTCCACGCCCAAGGGCGTGATGACCGGCCAGCAGGCCCGCCGCGAATCCGTCGGCGGCGAACTGCTGTGCTACGTGTGGTAAGGGGTTCAGGCCATGTCCAGAATCGGACGCAAGCCCGTTCCCATTCCCCCCGGCGTCGAGGTGACTATCGGCGAGGAGAACCGAATCGTCGTCAGGGGACCGAAAGGACAGCTCGAGCGCGTTTTCCCGAAGCCCATCCGGTTCACTCGGGAGGACGGCCGCATCATCGTCACGCGCCCGGACGATGAGCGCCAGCACCGAGCGCTCCACGGCCTCTGCCGCACCCTGCTCGACAACATGGTCGTGGGCGTTAGCCAAGGCTTTACGAAGACCCTCGAGATCCAGGGCGTGGGCTACCGCGCCCAGCTCCAGGGCAGCAATCTGCAGCTCTCCCTCGGTTTTTCGCATCCGGTCATCATCGAGCCGCCTGCGGGCATCAGTTTCGAAGTCGATGGACCCCGCATTCACGTGAAGGGCATCGACAAGGAGCTGGTCGGGCAGGTGGCTGCCAACATCCGCCGGCTGCGCCCGCCCGAGCCGTACAAGGGCAAGGGCATCCGGTACCTGGGCGAACGCGTCCGCCGGAAGGCCGGAAAGTCTGGAAAGGTGGGTCGCTGATGAGCCACGCCACCCGTTTGGAGGCACGGAAGCGGCGGCACCTGCGCGTCCGCAAGAAGGTGAAGGGCACCCCCCAACGCCCTCGCCTGAACGTCTTCCGCAGCCATGCGCACATCTACGCTCAGGTCATCGACGACACCATCGGCCGCACGCTGGCAGCGGCCAGCGACCTGGACGAGGAGGTGGCCAAGGAGGTAGCGGGGAAGCCGAAGACGGAACGCGCTGCCCTCGTGGGCCGGCTCATCGCCAAGCGCGCGCTCGCCAAGGGTATCGAGGCGGTGGTGTTCGACCGGGGCGGCTACAAGTACCACGGTCGCGTGAAGGCCCTTGCTGAAGGCGCCCGCGAAGGAGGGTTGAAGTTCTGATGAGCCAGTTCGACCAGGCGCCCCAGGAGGAGCTTGCCGAAAAGACCATCTACATCAACCGCGTGGCCAAGGTGGTGCGCGGTGGGCGCCGCTTCAGCTTCAGCGCCCTCGTCGTCGTGGGCGACGGGCGAGGCGGCGTCGGCATCGGCCTCGGCAAGGCGAACGAGGTGCCCGAGGCTATCCGCAAGGCCACCGCACTGGCCCGCCGCACGATGATCCGCATCCCAATGCACGGGAGCACCATCCCGCACGAAGTGGTGACGCACTTCGGCGCCTCGAAGGTGCTTATGAAGCCGGCGTCCCCCGGTACCGGGGTCATCGCCGGCGGCCCGATGCGCGCCATCTTCGAGCTTGCCGGCGTGAAGGATGTCCTGGCCAAGTCGTTGGGGAGCCGCAACCCCATCAACGTAGCCCAGGCCACCATGAAGGCGCTCGGCATGCTTCAGGAAACCATCGGCGCCCGCGAGCGGCGGCTCGCGGCTGCCCGCGGCGAGGTGTCGACGCGATGAGCAGGCTTCGCATTCGCTGGCGCAAGAGCGCCATCGGTTACAGCCGCGACCAGAAGGAAACAATCCGCAAGCTCGGCCTCCGCCACCTTCACGACGTCGTCGAACACGAGGACACCCCCTCGATTCGGGGCATGGTGGCGAAGGTCTCCCACCTCGTGGAGGTGGAGGAGGTGAAGGCATGAGCATCCGTGCGCACGAACTGCGCCCGCCTCGGGGTGCCACGCACGCCCGGAAGCGCGTGGGGCGCGGGAACTCCAGCGGGCACGGCACCTACTCCGGCCGCGGCATCAAGGGGCAGCGCTCCCGCAGCGGCCGTGACCTCCGCCCCACCTTCGAAGGCGGACAGTTCCCCCTCACGCGGAAGCTGGCCACCTTGCGCGGCTTCAAGAACCCCTTCAAGGTGGTGTACCAGCCCGTGAACGTGGCAGTCCTCGAAGAGCGCTTCGAGGCTGGCGCCGTCATCACGCCGGCCGTGCTCCGCGCCCACGGGATCATCAAGCAGCTCCGCGACCCCGTGAAGCTCCTCGGCGATGGCGAGGTCACGAAGCCGTTCACGGTCGAGGTGCACGCAGCAAGCGCCGCGGCGAAGGAGAAGGTCGAGCGGGCCGGCGGCACCGTCCGCATCGTCGGCGCTGCGGAGAGCGAGGAGCAGGCCTGATGGCGACGATGACTGCCGCCGGCTCCCGCCCGCGCCTCCTCCAGGCGATGGTCGACGCCTGGCGGCAGCCCGATGTTCGACAGAAGCTCCTCTTCACCCTCGCGATGCTCATCGTCTTCCGGTTCGTGGCCCACGTCCCCATCCCCAACGTGGACCGCGACGCCCTTCGTCAAGCTTTCGAAGGGAACAGCATCCTCGACTTCCTGAGCATCTTCTCCGGAGGGGCGCTCCAGAACCTGAGCGTCGCCGCGCTGGGCGTCTACCCCTACATCACCGCGTCGATCATCCTGCAGATCCTGACGCCGATTGTTCCCAACCTCCGCAACCTCCTCGACGAAGGCGAACAAGGCAGGCGTCGTATCCAGCTCTACACCCACTGGCTCGCCGTTCCCATCGCGCTCATCCAGGGCTACGGGCAGATCGTGTTCATCAACCAGTCGGCGCCCGTGGTGGCCGACTTCGGGTTCCAGAACGAGGTGCTCGGCACGCTGGCCACGCTCTTCACCCTCGCGGCGGGGACGATGTTCCTCGTTTGGCTCGGCGAGCTCATCACCGAGCACGGCATCGGCAACGGCGTCTCGCTGATCATTTTCGGCGGCATCGTCGCGGTGCTGCCCGGGCTGCTGCCCAACATCTCTACGCAGTCCATCATCGGCGTGCTGCTGGTCGTGGCCTTCGCCCTGGGGCTCACCTACATCATCGTCTTCTTCCAGGAGGCGCAGCGGCGCGTGCCCGTCCAGTACGCGCGCTCCGCCTTCCGGGGCGGGCGGATGTACCGGCAGCAGGGGGCCAGCTACATCCCCCTCCGCGTGAACATGGCGGGGATGATCCCCCTCATCTTCGCCTTCTACGTGATGATCCTGCCGGCGGCAATCGCCAGCTACTTCACGGGCTCCAGCGGCTGGGTCGGCACCGTGGCACGCTGGTTCGTCGATCAGTTCCAGGGCGGCCGCGGCCAGAGCGGGAGCGGCCTCTACTGGGTGATGCTGTTCGTGCTCGTCATCATCTTCACCTTTTTCTACACGATGGTGCAGTACCAGCAGCAGCAGATCGCGAAGACGCTCCAGCGGCAGGGAGCCTTCATCCCCGGCATCCGCCCGGGTCCCCCGACCGAGGCCTACCTCATGCGCGTCGTCACCCGCATCACCTGGGCGGGTGCGCTCTTCCTCGGCTTCGTTGCCGTGGCCCCCTTCTTCATCGGGCTGGTGACCGGCGTCCGTGCGCTGACGATCTCCAGCACCGGGTTCCTCATCGTCGTCGCTGTCGTCCTCGACACCATGAAGCAGCTTGAGGCGCAGCTCCTGATGCGCAACTACGAGGGGTTCATCCGCTAGCCGTGTACATCGTTCTGCTCGGACCGCCAGGCGCAGGAAAGGGAACGCAGGCCCAGCGGCTTGCTGCCGCGACAGGGCTCGTCCACATCTCCACCGGCGACATGTTTCGGGAACATGTCCGCAACGGCACGGAGCTGGGCAAGCTCGCCAAGAGCTACATGGACCGCGGTGAGCTCGTTCCCGACGAAGTGACCATCGCCATGCTGCTGGAGCGTCTCGAACAGCCCGACGCTGCCAAAGGCGCCATGTTCGACGGCTACCCCCGGAACGTGGCGCAGGCCAAGGCGCTCGACGATGCGTTGGCGAAGCGCGGCGCAAAGATCGACCGTGCGCTTCTCATCGAGGTGTCCGACGAGGAGCTGGTGGCGCGGTTGGGCGGCCGGTGGATGTGCCGCCAGTGCGGCGCCGTGTACCACGAGCGGAACGATCCGCCGAAGACCCCCGGCATTTGCGATCGCTGCGGCGGCGAGCTCTACCAGCGCGACGACGATAAGCCCGACGTCGTGCGTGCGCGCTTGGCAAAGCAGAAGCCGCCTGCCGACCTCATCGAGTACTACCGCGAGCGGGGTGTCCTCTGCACGGTCAACGGCGAGCAGCCCCTCGATGCTGTGACCCAAGCCCTCCTGGAGGCGATCGGTCCGTGGCCATCCGCCTGAAGTCGCCCGAGGAAATCGCCATCATGCGTGAGGCAGGGCGGATCGTGGGGCGAACGCTCGAGAAGCTTCGCGCGATGGTGCGCCCGGGCGTGAACTGCCTGGAGTTCGAACGCGTCGTGGCCGAGGAGTTCCGCCGCTTGGGGGCGAAGGAGACGTTCCGGGGGTATTCGCCCGGGCCGCAGTACCCGCCGTACCCATCGAACATCTGCGTTTCCGTGAACGACGAACTCGTCCACGGAATCCCGAAGGATCGTATCCTGAAGGAAGGCGATATCGTCTCGCTCGACCTGGGCGCCACCTACAAAGGGTACGTCGGCGACGCGGCCATCACCGTGCCGGTAGGCAACGTCGACGACACCGCGAAGCGGCTCATCGAGGTCACGGAGCGGGCCCTGTGGGCGGGGATCGAGGCGGCGGGGCGCGCCAAGTACCTCGCCGACATCTGCGCCGCCATCGAAGACGCCATCCGCCCCAGCGGCTTCGGGATCGTCCGGGGCTACGGGGGCCACGGCGTCGGGCGGGAGATGCACGAGGAGCCGCACGTTCCCAATCACCGCATCCGCTTCAAGGGGCCGCCGGTCCGGCCGGGGCTCGTCATCGCCCTCGAACCCATGGTCACCGTCGGCAGCCCGGAGACGTACACGGATGCGGACGGTTGGACCGTAAAGACGCGAGATGGTAGCCTATCTTGTCATTTCGAACATACCATCGCCATCGTCGAGGGCGGGAAGCCGCTCGTGCTGACCTTGCCCTAGACTGATTGGTTGCACACTCGCGACGAGGAGCCATGCCGAAGAAGGACGCGATCGAAGTCGAAGGAGTCGTCACCGAGGCCCTGCCAAACGGCATGTTCAAGGTCGAGCTGGCGAACGGGCACGAGGTGCTCGCTCACATCAGCGGGAAGATTCGTATGAACTTCATTCGCATCCTTCCTGGCGACCGGGTCCTCGTCGAGCTCTCGCCCTACGATCTGAGCCGGGGGCGAATCACCTACCGGTTCAAGTAACTGCGAACGCGAGGCGACCGATGAAGGTACGAGCATCTGTGAAGCCGCGCTGCGACAAGTGCAAGGTCATCCGCCGCCACGGGCGGGTGATGGTCATCTGCGAGAACCCGAAGCACAAGCAACGGCAGGGGTAGGTCATGGCACGTATCGCCGGCGTCGACATCCCGAACCACATGCAGGTGGAGTACGGCCTCCGCCTTATCTACGGCATCGGCCCGACGCGGGCCAAGGAAGTGTGCGCCGCTACGGGCGTGCCCCCTGCGAAGAAGGTCGGCGAGCTCACCGATGACGAGCTCGTCCGCATCCGCGAGTTCATCGACAAGAACTACGTGGTCGAAGGCGACCTTCGTCGCGAAGTGCGTCAGAACATCCAGCGCCTCATCGAGATCAACTGCTATCGCGGCCAGCGTCACCGCCGGAACCTGCCCGTTCGGGGGCAGCGCACCCGCACGAATGCCCGCCAGCGCCGCGGGCCGCGGAAGACCGTCGCCGGCAAGCGCCGCGCCGGGAAGAAGTAACCAGGAGGTTTGCCAGGCATGGCCGACAAGCGCGGGCAACGCAGCGGCGATAAGCGCCGGCCCCGCCGGCGGGAACGGAAATCCGTTCCCAAGGGCCGAGCCTACGTTCTTGCCACATTCAACAACACAATCGTCACGCTCACCGATCCCAACGGGAACGTGATAGCTTCGGCGAGCGCCGGCTCCTCCGGCTTCAAGGGCTCCCGCAAGAGCACGCCCTTCGCCGCCCAGATGGCCGGGGAAAACGCTGCCCGCAAGGGGATGGAGCACGGCCTGCAGAGCGTCGAGGTGTACGTCAAGGGTGCGGGTGCCGGCCGCGAGGCCGCCATCCGCGCCTTGCAGGCCGCGGGGCTCGCCATCACGGCTATCCGCGACGTCACGCCCATCCCCCACAACGGCTGCCGCCCGCCCAAGCGGCGCCGCGTCTAGGAGGCTTCCCCATGGCACGGTACACCGGCCCTGTCTGCCGCCTTTGCCGCCGGCACGGCGAGAAGCTCTTCCTGAAGGGCGCCCGGTGCTTCACGCCCAAGTGCAGCTTCGAGCGGCGCCCCTACCCGCCGGGACAGCGGACTGCCCGGCGCCGGAAGATCAGTGACCGGGGGCTCCAGCTGCGCGAAAAACAGCGCGCCCGTGTCACCTACGGCGTCCTCGAAAAGCAGTTCCGCCGCTACTACGAGGAAGCCATCCGCCGTCCGGGGGTCTCGGGCGAAAACCTCGTGCGCCTGCTGGAGAGCCGGCTCGACAACGTCGTCTACCGGCTTGGCTTCGCCGATTCGCGTGCCCAAGCCCGTCAGCTCGTCCGCCACGGTCACATCGCTGTCAACGGCCGGAAGCTCGACATCCCCTCTGCCCAGATCAAGGAAGGCGACACCATCTCCTTCACGCCGCGTGGGCAGCGCAACGCCTACTACCAGGTGGTGAAGGAGACCATCAAATCGAAGCAGGTGCCCTCGTGGCTGCAGCTCGATGCGGCCACGCTGACGGGCAAGGTCATCGCCCCGCCCGAGGTCGTGCCCGGCCAAACGCATCTCTTCAACGAAAATGTCATCATCGAGTACTACTCGCGTTAGCGCCCCACCCAGAAGCGAGGCGAAACCATGGTGGATACCACTGACCTTCTCGGCGATTCCCTCACCCAGGTGACGCCCGAGCTCCGCGTCGAAGAAGAGGGCGATAGGTACGCCCGCGTCATCGTCGAACCGCTCGAGGCAGGGTACGGCATCACGCTCGGCAACTCCCTGCGGCGGGTCCTCCTGGCCTTTCTCCCGGGAGCGGCCATCACCTCCGTGCGCATCTACCAGGTCCAGCACGAGTTCTCGGTCATCCCGGGGATGGTGGAGGACGCAACGGAGTTCCTCCTCAACGTCAAGGAGATCCGCATCCGCGCCCTCAGCGACCGCCCCGGGACGCTCACCCTCGATGCCCAGGGGCCCGGCGAGGTGCGCGCAGGCGACATCCAGTGCCCTGCCGATTTTGAAATCGTCAACCCCGAGCTGCACCTCGCCACCTTGGACAGCCCCGATGCTCGGCTGAACGTCGAGTTCCACGTCCAGCTGGGCAAAGGGTACGTGCCCGCGACCAGCGCGGAAGGGCTGCCAATTGGCGTCATCCCGGTCGATGCCATCTTCTCGCCCATCTGCAAGGCGAACTTTAAGGTCGAACGCACGCGAGTCGGGCAGTCCACCAACTTCGATCGGCTCGTGCTTGAGGTTTGGACGGACGGCACCATCGACCCGGTGGAGGCCATCGCCCAGGCCGCGGAGATCCTCATCGAACAGTTCACGCTCTTTGCCAACGTCGGCCGGCCGTACGCCGGCATGGGGACCCGGCCCGCGGGCGCCAGCGCAGTGCTCTCGCCCGACCGGTACAACACGCCGATCGAGGAGCTGAACCTCTCCGTGCGGGCTTACAACTGCCTCAAGCGCAGCGGCCTCATGACGGTGGGCCAGGTCCTGGAGAAGAGCGAAGAGGAGCTCCTCTCGCTCCGCAATTTCGGCCGCAAATCGTACGACGAGCTGCGCGAGCGGCTTGCCGAGCTCGGCTTCATCGACCCGAACCAGCCGGGGCTTCATCCCATCGCGGAGCGCCCCGGCCAGCCGCGCCGGCCGGCGACCGTCCGCACCAGCTCCATCATCCTCGTCGAGGATGACGAGGAGAGCCTGAGCGTCCTCGGCAAAGCGCTCAAGGAAGCCTTGAAAGAAGCCGGCGACGAGGAGCTGCTCGGCGCCGACGACGAGGAGTAGCACCATGCGTCATCGCGTCGCGGGTCGCCATCTCGGCCGCGATACGGCCCACCGCCTCGCGCTCTACCGCAACCTCGTGACCGAGCTGCTGCGGCACGAGCGCATCACCACGACGGAAGCGAAGGCGAAGGAGATCCGTCCCCTCGCCGAGAAGATGATTACCCTCGGCAAGCGCGGCGACCTCCACGCCCGCCGCCAGGCGCTGGCCTTCATCTACGACCCGAAAGTCGTGCGGAACCTCTTCTCCGACATTGCGCTCCGCATGAAGGACCGGAACGGCGGCTACCTCCGCATCACGAAGCTCGAGCGGCGGCTCGGCGACGGCGCTCCCATGGCCGCCATTGAGCTCGTCGACCTCGCCCCGCCG
>DAOUCS010000171.1:0-3283 GCA_034431815.1 Dehalococcoidia bacterium | reverse complement strand
ACCGCCTTCAGCCGTACATCTGGGCGGCCTACGCCTCGGCGCTCTGGCGAACAGGCGACCGCGCGGGGGCAGACGCCGCGTGGCACCAGGCGATCGCAAGCCCGCTGGGGCCAGCGGCCCTCCGCGCGGCCATCTACCAGGAGCGGGCGCGTTTGGCCGCCGAGGAGGGCGACGCAGCTGGGGAGCGCGCCTGGCTGGAGCGGCTGGTGGGCGTGGCGCCAACGCCTGCGAACCGGTACGCCCTCGCCGTCGCGTCGGCGCGGGTCGGGGAGGTCGAGGCGGCGAGGGCCGAGTTCCGCCTCATCATCGAATCGGCGCCCGGCTCGCGCGAGGCGGCACTGGCTGTGGCCGAACTGAAGGCGATGGGAGCGCCGCCCGACCCTGGCTTGGAAGGGTATGCGGCCTATCGGCGGAGGGCGTACGCCGATGCGCGGGCGATCCTGAGTGCCGCGGCCGAGGAGGCTGGGCTCGACCCCGAGGCACGCGCCTTTCGGCTGTACTACCTCGCGGCTGCCTACGACGACGCCGGTTTCTACGCGGAGGCGGTGCCCATCTACGACCAGGCGGCCGCAGCGGCGCCCGCCTCTCCCTACGCGCATCGGGCACGCTACTGGGCGGCGCGCTCCCTCGAGGCCCTGGCAGAGTACCGCGCCGCAGCGCAGCGGTACCGAGCGGTGGCGCTGGAGACGCCGCCGGGCGAGTTCTCGGCCGAGGCCGCTTTTCGGGCAGGCTACCTGCTGTTCTTGGCGGCCGCACCCGCGGAGGCTCTGGCGACCTGGGATGCGCTTCCGGTTCCCCGCGAAGGCCGCGCTCTCTACTGGCGGGGGCGCGCTCTCCTCGCGCTCGGCGACGAGGGGGGCGCCCGGGAGGCGTTCGCCGCTGCCGCGGCGGCGGACCCGAGGGGCTTCTTCGGGCGGGAGGCTCGACGGGCCCTCGGCGAGGCGGTCCGCAGCCCTATCGGACACGAGCCCCTCCCGCCCGCGCCTCCGCCGGATTGGGCCGCCATCGCCGAATGGCTAGCGGGCGACGCGGGTGTGGCGGGGCGGTTCGAGCGCCAGACGGCGGCGCGGGAGCTCCTCCTCATGGGGCTGCGCGGCGAAGCCGAGGCGGCGGTGGCCGAACTGGAGCGGAACGCTGCGACGCCTGCGGCGGTGCTGCAGGCGCTCTGGGAGGCATGGGATGCCGGACTTACCGACACCGCAGCGAGGGTGGCAACGCGGCTGCTGGAGCGTGCGGGATCGCAAGCCGAGGCAGCGCCGCGGGACTTGTGGCGGTTGGCCTACCCGGTGGACTTCGCGGCACTGCTCGATGCTGCCGGCGCGAAGTACGGATTCGACCCGTTGTTCCTCGCCGCGCTCATCCGCCAGGAGAGCTTCTGGGATCCGGACGCGGTCAGCCCGGCGAACGCCATCGGGCTCACGCAGGTGATCCCGACGACGGGCGAGGGGATAGCTGCGGCGCTCGGGGTTTCCGATTTCGAGGCCGCGGACCTGGCGCGGCCGGCGGTGTCGATCGCGTTCGGGGCGCACTACCTTGCCGGGCAGCTCCAGCGGTTCGGGAACGAATACCAGGCGCTGGCGGCGTACAACGCCGGACCGGGGAATGCCCTTCGCTGGCTCGGCCCCCCAGGGGAGCCGCCGGTGGATTATGTCGAGCGCGTTGCGTTCGCGGAAACGCGCGCGTACGTGGAGCGGGTGATCGCCAACTACGAACGCTACCTGGCGCTCTACCGCTGAAGCGGCTCGTTTGGGAATTCGCGCTGGAGCGCCGCGTCCTGTTCGGCGGCGTGTTCGCGCAGAGCGCGCTGGAAGGCCTCGATCTTCGCGCGGAGCGTCGGGTCGGAGGTGGCGAGGATGCGCACGGCGAGGAGGCCGGCGTTGCGCGCGTTCCCCACGGCCACGGTCGCGACGGGCACGCCGGCGGGCATCTGGACGATGGAGAGGAGGGAGTCGAGTCCATCGAGGTGGCGGAGGGGGACCGGCACGCCGATGACGGGCAAGGGAGTCACCGAGGCGAGCATCCCGGGGAGGTGGGCGGCGCCTCCCGCGCCCGCGATGATGACGCGGAGGCCGCGCTCTGCGGCCGTGCGGCCGTACTCGAGCATATCGAACGGGCGGCGGTGGGCTGACATCACCCGCACTTCACAGGGGACGCCGAACTCCCGCAAGGCTTCGACTGCGGCCCGCATCGTTTCGAGATCCGAGGCCGACCCCATGACGACGCCGACGAGAGGGGCGCTCAACGCTGGGCCTCCGCGGGGAAATTCCCCATCAGGATATCGGCGGCGAGCTGGGCGCGTTTCCGCACCTCGTCCGGGTGCTCGCCGAGTACGGTGACGTGGCCGAGCTTCCGGCCCGGGCGCGGCTCCTTGCCGTAGAGATGGATGCGCGCCCCGGGAACACCGAGGGCTTCGGCGAGGCGCGAGCGCGGGTCGCTCCCGTCGGGGGGCCCGAAGACGTTCACGGTGCAGACCGCCGGGACGGCCGCGTCGGTTCGCCCGAGGGGGAGGTCAAGGATGCCGCGGAGGTGGTTCTCGAACTGTGAAGTGAGCGCTCCCTCGATCGTCCAGTGTCCGGTGTTGTGGGGCCGGAAGGCGAGTTCGTTCATGAGCAGGTCGCCTCCGGCGGTGACGAAGCACTCCATCGCCAGAATGCCCGCGACGTCGAGCGCCTCGGCGATCGCAGCCGCAGCCTCCCGGGCGGAGCGCTCGAGCTCGGGGGGCATTCCCGAGGGGTAGCGGAGGACGGTGCAGACGCCGTCCCGCTGGACGGTTTCGACCAGGGGCCAGGCTGCGATGTCGCCGGAAGGGCGGCGGGCGACCACCTGGGAGACCTCGGCGGCGATGGGCACGAACGCCTCCACGAGGAGATCGGAAGAGAGGCCGGCGAGGGCAGGGGCGAGGCCGTCGGGGCTGGAGACGATGCGCACGCCGCGGCCGTCGTACCCGCCGCGGGCGGACTTGACGACCAAAGGCCAGCCGTGACGGCCGGCGAAGGCGGCGACGTCGGCGGCGGAAGCGGCTGGTGACCAAGCGGGCTGGGGAATGCCGAGGCGATCTGCGAGGCGCCGCTGGGCGCGCTTGTCCACGACGGTGGCGATGGCGCGTGCCGGCGGCCTGAAGCAGACGCCTTCGGATTCGAGCCGCTCGAGGAGGTCGGGGTCGACGAGCTCGTGCTCGAAGGTGAGGACGCCGCAGCGCTCAGCGAAACGCCGGAGGACGGATTCGTCCTTCGGAGATCCGATGTCGACGTGGGGCCAGACGCGGGCGGCGGAGTCGGCGGGG
>DAOUCS010000170.1:0-5310 GCA_034431815.1 Dehalococcoidia bacterium | reverse complement strand
GCCGTCCACCTCGTCGCGGAGGTTTCGCCGGAACCGATTGATGTCTTCGGGTGAAGGCGGACGGACCGGCGCCGCGGTTTCTCCGCGCACTCCTGTCATGGCGCGACCTCCTCGCTCCCCAGCGATTCGAGCCAGGCGACGTACGGCGCCGGCAGGCCGTGCTCGCGCGCGCCCTCCAGGAGGGTGGCCAGGTAGCGTGCGCTTGGGCGGCCTTCCCCTCGGGGGCTCACCACCCGGTAGAGCTGCGCCCGCAACGGCCGCCCGTCGGCTGTCGTAACTTCCAGCGTCAGCCGCCGATACCGCTGCTCGTCGACGTCTTCGTAATCATCGAGGATGACCCAGTGCTCGGGCTGCAGCCGCCAAAGCACGCCCCACACCGTCGAACCAGGGTCAGGGAGCACATCGGCTACCCAACCGCCCCAGTACCGGCTGGGCAGATCGAACGCGAGCCGATACCCCTCGAGCCGGGCGGGGCGGAATGCCTGTGCGCCCGGGCAGCGCTCCGCCATTTGGCGGGCGGACATGTTGGAGCCGTACGCGAAGTACCAGCTGCCGTCCTCGCGATCCATCCTCAGGCCCCACTTTACTTCGCGGCCGCCGCACGCAGCCTTCGGCTAGCCTTGGGGGATCTATTCGACGAAACGAATGCCAGGACGCAGCACCCATCGGGTAGACTGGGGAGACCAGGAGGTGTGCCATGTCGGACGCGACCGCCGTTCAGCCCACCCTCTTCGCCCCGGAGGTGCTGGCCAGCCTCTCGCGGAAGCTTCACGCCTGGGAAGAGGGGACGCTGGCGAAAACCCTTCAACGCCAGCCCGAGCGGAATGTCGAATTCGCCACCAGCAGCTTCCCGGTACAGCGGCTCTATACGCCGCTCGATATCGCGGACCTCGACTACGAGCGCGACCTCGGCTTCCCGGGTGAGTACCCCTTCACCCGTGGCATCCAGCCCACCATGTATCGGGGCCGCATTTGGACGATGCGGCAGTACGCCGGCTTCGGGACTGCGGAGGAATCGAACCAGAAGTTCCGCTACCTCTTGAGCCAGGGGCAGACGGGGCTTTCGGTGGCGTTCGATCTCCCCACCCAGTTGGGCTACGACTCCGACGATCCGATGGCCATCGCCGAGGTTGGGCAGGTGGGCGTCGCCATCGACTCCCTCTACGACATGGAGACGCTGTTCGAAGGCATCCCCCTGGACAAAGTCTCCACGAGCATGACCATCAACGCCCCGGCGGCCGTCCTCCTCGCCATGTATATCGTGACGGCAGAGAAGCAGGGCGTTCCCCCCGAGAAGCTCAACGGCACGGTCCAGAACGACGTCCTCAAGGAGTACATCGCCCGGGGGACGTACATCTTTCCGCCGGGGCCGAGCATCCGTCTCGCGGCGGACATCATCGAGTACTGCGCCAAGCACGTCCCCAACTGGAACACCATCAGCGTCAGCGGCTACCACATGCGCGACGCGGGGGCGACGGCGGCGCAGGAGATCGGCTTCACCTTCGCCAACGCCTGCACCTACGTCGATGCTGCCTTGGCCCGCGGGCTCGACATCGACGATTTCGCGCCGCGCATCAGCTGGATCTTCAACACCCACAACAACTTCTTTGAGGAGATTGCCAAGTACCGTGCCCTGCGCCGGTTGTGGGCGCGCATCATGAAGGAGCGGTACGGGGCGAAAGACCCGCGCTCGATGATGCTGCGCACCCACACCCAGACGGGCGGCAGCACCCTGATGGCGCAGCAGCCCGAAAACAATATCGTGCGGGCCGCCATCCAGTGCCTCGCGGCCGTCATCGGCGGCGTGCAGAGCATCGCCCTGAGCTGCTTCGACGAGGCGCTCGCGCTCCCCACGGACGAAGCCCAGCGCATCGCCCTCCGCACTCAGCAGATCATCGCCCACGAGACCGGCGTCACCGACACCGTCGACCCCATGGCCGGGAGCTACTACGTCGAGTACCTCACCAACCGCCTCGAAGAGGAGGCAAAGGCGTACATGCGCCAGGTCGAGGAGATGGGCGGAGCCGTGCGTGCCATCGAATCGGGCTGGATCCAAGCGCAGATCGCCGAAGCCGCCTGGAGATACCAGCGGCTGGTGGACGAAGGGAAGGCCATCATCGTCGGGGTCAACGCCTATACCGAAGGCGGCGAGCAGCCACCCACCATCTTCCGGGTGGACAAGCGCCTCGTGGAGCACCAGTTGAAGCGGCTGGAGCACCATCGCCGGGAGCGCGACCCCGAAGCGGTGCGCCGTTCGCTCGATCAGCTGGAACGCGCCTGCAGGGGGAACGACAACCTGATGCCCTACATCATCGAGGCGGTTCGCGCCTACGCCACGCTCGGCGAGATCTGCGGCACCATGCGGAAGGTGTTCGGCGAATACCGTCCGCCCACGGTGATTTAAGGCTCAGCTATCCAGGGCTCGGTAAGCGAAGACCCGGAGGGCGGGGGAGCTCCCCCGCCCTCCGGCTGTGCGTCGCCTCACTATGTGGTGGGCCCGGTAGGATTCGAACCTACGGCCAACCGGTTATGAGCCGGCCGCTCTCACCGCTGAGCTACGGGCCCCGCGGCGAGTATATCCCCGAATCGGCTGCTGCGTTGATGGTCCGCCGGAGGCTACCAGCGGCGCCCGCGCCCGCCGCCCCGGTGCGCGCCGAACGACGCGCGCGGAGCGCTGGGGCGGTAGCAATCGCTGCAGTAGACGGGGCGGTCGCCCCGCGGTTCGAAGGGAAGCTGGGCTTCCCGCCCGCACGATGCGCACACCGCCGAGTACGTGGCCCGCGAGGGCCGGTGTCCCCCGCCGGGCTCGCCCCGGCGAGCGCGACGGCAGGTGGGGCAGCGCTTCGGTTCGTTCGTGAACCCCTTCGAGGCGTGGAACTCCTGCTCACCGGCGGTGAACATGAACGTCGCGCCGCAATCGGCGCAAACCAGGCTTTTGTCGGTGTATGCCACCCGACGACCTCCAACCAAAATTTCGGATCCCTTCGGTCATCGGGCGGGGGTAGTCGCCTCCCAGCGAGGCCGATGCGACGAGGGTTACCTGTCCGGAGCCTATCAGGTTTCCCCCTCCATGCCAAGCGCTGCTCGGCACGCCCTGGAGGCTCAAGCGTCGGCATGGTACAGTGCAAGCGCTACCAGTCAGACGCCCAGAGCCCCGTGCCGGGAGGTTCTACTCCCGGCACGAACGCGTAGGGAGCCTCGCAGCGCCGTGTACAGCGACCTCGCCTGCTTCTCCGGCCGGGCTCACCCCGAACTCGCCCGAGCGATCTGCGAGCGGCTGTGCATCCCGCTTGGGGATGTCGACGTCTTCGAGTTCTCCAACGAGAACATCTTCGTCCAGTACCGGGAAAACATTCGCATGCGGGATGTCTTCCTCATCCAGCCGTTCGCTCGGCCGGTGAACACGTCGATTATGGAACTCCTCATCATGATCGACGCGGCCCGTCGCGCCTCGGCCGGCCGCATCACGGCGGTCATCCCCTACTACGCCTACGGCCGTTCGGACAAGAAGGACCAACCCCGCGTGCCCATTACGGCCCGTCTGGTGGCGAACCTCCTGGAGACGGCCGGGGCCGACCGCGTCCTCACCATGAACCTCCACGCAGGCCAAATTCAGGGCTTCTTCAACGTGCCGGTCGACGAACTGAACGCGCTCTACCCGGTGAGCGCCTATCTCCAGTCACTCGGACTCGAAAATTACACCGTCGTGGCGCCCGACGTCGGCGACGAAAAGCGCGCGCGAGACATGGCGGCCCGGCTCGACGCCCCACTGGCTATCATCGAGAAGCGCCGAATCGGCAACACGGGCCGCGCCGAGGCCGTCAACGTCATCGGCGACGTGCGGGGGCGGAACGTCCTCATCATCGACGACGAGATCGATACCGCCGGCACCATGACGGAAGCGGTCCGCATCCTCCGGGAGCACGGCTGCCGCGACGTCATGATCGTCGGGTACCACGCCGTGCTCAGCGGTCCGGCGGTCGACCGGCTGCGGGAGGCTGGCGTCCGGGAAATCGTCGTCACCGACTCGCTTCCCATCCCCCCGGAAAAGCGCCTACCGAACATGACCATCATCCCCGTCGCGCCGCTCTTCGGCGACGCCATCAGCCGAATCCATTCGGGACAGAGCGTCGGCGCACTCTTCCAGTGACCCCGCCGGCGATGCGCGGCTTTAGAAGCGCCACTCCGGGACGCGCGTGTGGCACCGGCGACAGTAGCGGTCCGTCGGCTCATAAGCAGCGGCGCACTCGGGGCAGCGGCGCTGCTCGGCGGGCCTCACGAGCACGTACGACGGCACCCTCAGGCGCCACAGAAGCCGCTGCCACCACGATTCGTAGCCACTTCGAAGCATGGGTGTGCCTCCCGTGCACTGCCGGTCGCCCGGCGCTCTTCCGCGAGAGGCATCGTCGGCAGGCTGAGCGGCTGCCGGCCGCCTCTCTCACGCCTACGGGGTTAGCTGCCGGGTTCGGTGGAGAAAGTCACCTATCCCGCCGTCGCGGGAATTCACCCCATATCGTCGGGTCCCCCGTTCCGCTGGGAAGCGGATTCGGCAGGCCAAGCGTACCATACCGCTGCAAGCTCCTTGGTTGGGAGATCCGGCCCTCGCCTGCGAACGTAGATCGGTGCGTCAGCACTCACGAATCATTCGCGCTGCGGCAATCGACCGCGACTCCCGCCACGACACGCCGGAAGGAGCGCCGCGTGCCATGCTTCGATCCCTCTCGGCCGTCGTACCTCGAGAACCCGTACCCCGCCCTTGCGCGCCTGCGCCGCGAAGCGCCCGTAGCCTGGATCCCCGCCCTCCAGGCGTGGGTGGTCACAGCGTGGGACCCCGTCGCCGAGGTGCTCCAGGATCACGCTTCCTTCTCGGCCGATCCCGCCTCGGCGGGCGGCGAGTTCGGGGCCCGCATCCGTGCCTCCCGAGCCCGCATACCCTTGGGCAGCGCCCCCATCATGGGGAACAGCGATCCGCCCCTCCACGACCTCCTCAGGCGTCGGGTGAACCGCTGGTTCACCCCGGGCGCTGTCGCGAGGCTCCGCCCCGACATCGAACGCCTCGCCAGCTCCCTCCTCGGCGAACTCCCACCGAACGAACCTGCGGACATCATGGCTAGCTTCGCCGAGCGCTTGCCCGTGCAGGTCATCCTCCACCTCCTCGGCGTGCCGCCGACCGAGCGCCCGGCCTTTCGGGCAGCCTGCTTGGCGATCTTGCGTGCGCGGAATGAAGGCGCTGGGAGCCCCGACGTCGTGGCCCACGCGGACGCAGCCGAGGAGCGCCTTGCCCACATCGTGGCGGAAGCGCCTCCGGAG
>DAOUCS010000169.1:0-10612 GCA_034431815.1 Dehalococcoidia bacterium | reverse complement strand
TCATCTGGTCGGTGAGGAACGTCTTCAGCTCGTCGCGCGACTTGCCGTTCGCCTCGGCGATCTGCGCCAGCGACTTTCCGCTCTGGATCTCGCTCCGAAGGGTGGCCGCGTCGATGCCGAGGAAGCTCGCGAGCTCATCGAGGCCCGCACCGCAAAGCCCGGGTCCGAAACCGAAGCGGCCGAAGCCGCGCGGCACGCCGAACCAAACGGTGTCGGAGCTCTCGATCTTCTCGCGGATGGCGTCGGCCTGCTCCTGGGTGATGACGCCCTCCTGGACAAGCTGGTCGAGCTGCTCGAGGTTCGTGTCCTTGATGGCCTGCTTCAGCGTGTCGACGTCGACGCCCAGGCGGTTGGCCAGGCTCTGGAGGTACGCCTCCTTGCGGTCCGTCTCGGTGCCGTTGGTCTGGGCGAAGACGGTGATGACGCCGCCGGTGATGACCACGGCGAGCAGGGCCGCGGCCAATCCGACGAGTAGGGCGGGGAACTTCCGGTGCGTGGTCATAGCCTAGATACCTCCTCTGTCGAGCTGAGTGGTCGGCACTGGTCGTTCATGCAGCCTCCTATCGGTGGTGTCCGGGCGCCCGCCCGGCACCCTCGACCGTAGAGGCAGTCTCTCAGCCTTCCCTGAGAGCTTCATGAGAAGGCTCTCACCATTTCCGGGCCTTTACCTGGGCTCACGGCTTGAACGGAGCCGCCCTTCGCCCTACCCGTTCGAAGGGGCTTCTCGGCTACGTTGCTGCGAGGGAGTTACGCGGCCGGGAGCGTGACCTCGAATCGCGCCCCGCCTTCCGGGCTCTCGCGGACCTCGATCCGACCCCGGTGCGCCTCGGCGATGCTCTTCGCGATGGCGAGGCCGAGCCCGGTGCCGGGCAGCGCCCGAGCCTCCGGTCCCCGGTAGAAGCGCTCGAACACCCGCTCCCGGAGCTCGGGAGGGATCCCGGGGCCGCTGTCGTCGACATCGATGACCCATCGGCCGCCATCGCGCCGGGCGAGGACCCGCACGCGGCCTCCTGACGGCGTGTACTTTAGGGCGTTGTCGAGGAGGATGGAGACGAGCTGGCGCAGGCGCGTGCGGTCTGCGGTGATGCTGCCCGGTTCGGCTTCCGCCGCGACGTCGACCCCGCGCGCGGCGGCGATGGCCTCGCGGTCGCGCAGAAGCTCTTCCAGGAACGGGCGGAACTCGAACGTCTCCCGCTGCAGGGGCAGTCGGTCTTCGTCGGCTCGGGCCAGCGTGAGCAAATCGTCCACCAGCCGTGACAGCTGTGTCGCTTCGTCGGCAAGGGCCGCGACCTGGTCGATGTTCTCCTCGATCGTCTGGTCCGGGTGGCGCAAGAGGAGCTCCGCGTTCGCTTTGATGACGGCTGCGGGCGTCCGCAGCTCGTGGGAGGCGTCGGAAATGAACCGGCGCTGTGCTTCCAGCGTCCGGCGGATCGGCACCAGTGCCCGGCCGGCTAGCCAGAAGCCTCCCGCCGCGGAGAGGAGCAATCCGGCGCCTCCGGCCAGGGCGAACGTGAGGGCCAGGCGCCGCAACTGGAAGTCACGCGCCTCCAGGGAGCGGCCAGCCACGAAGGTTATCTCGCCCAGGGGAGTGGACGCCGCGGCCGACTTCAGTCGGTAGCGCGCTCCGTCAACGGAGACGTCCAGCGCCGACCCCGGGTGCTCCGCGAGCTCCGCGAGGGGCAGCTCCTCCTCTTCTAGCCTGCTCGGGTTGGCGAGCACGTTACCACCAGGGCCGACGAGCACGTAGAACACGTCCGTCGAGAGCACTTCCGACTCCGTGTCCGGGGCGAACCGGCGCCCCCGCGGCACGCCTTCAGCGATGACCTCCCGCACCGGTGCCCGAAGCAGCTGTGCGAGTGCCCGGTCGAGCGAGTCATCGATCTCCCGGTCGATGGAGCGAGCGAGCAGCACGTACGCACCGATGCCGAGCACCAGCAGTATCGCTGCCAGCACTCCCGTGTAGTAGATCGTCAGGCGGACGCGTGCAGTCTCAAACACGCTCGTCTCGAATCGCGTATCCCGCCCCGCGCACGGTGCGGATGAGCTTCGGCTCGAAGTCCTTGTCGATCTTCGTGCGCAGGTAGTGGATGTAGGTGTCGACGATGTTCGACTCGATGGCGGCGTCGTAGTGCCACACCATGTCGAGCAGCTGCGAACGGGTGAGAACCTGGCCGGGATGCCGCATGAGCGCCTCGAGGAGGGCGAACTCCTTCGCCGTCAGCTCGATCCGTCGCCCCTGCCGGCGTGCCTCCCGCGCGCGAAGGTCGAGCTCCAGGTCGCCGACGCGCAGCACGTGGGGTTCGGCCGCCGACATGCGCGCCCGCCGGTCGAGCGCCCGCAGCCGCGCCAGGAGCTCGGAGAGGGCAAAGGGCTTCACCAGGTAGTCGTCTGCCCCAGCATCGAGGCCGGCGACCCGGTCGGGGATGGCGTCCCGCGCCGTCAGCATGAGGATGGGGGTGGTGCGCCCCTTCGCGCGCAGCTCCCGGGCGACTGCGAATCCATCTTTGCCGGGCAGCATGACGTCGAGGATGATGGCGTCGTACTCCTCGACGAGCGCTTGGTAGAGCCCGTCCTCGCCGTCGTGCACCACGTCGACGACGTGCCCCTCCTCTTCGAGGACGCGGCGAACCGCGGCCGCGAGCCGCCGCTCATCTTCGACGAGCAGGATGTGCACGCTTCCATTACAGCAGCGGTGCCCGGCTCGCGCATGAGAAATCTCTCAGGAAGACGGGGACCGTCAGCCGACAGCAGGGAGCTGTGCGACCGTGTCGGCGATCAGCCGGGCGCTGGCGCGGAGGGCCTCCCGCTCCTCATCCGTGAGCTCTGGCATGAGGACGCTCCGCACGCCGGAGGCGCCGATAACTCGCGGGAGCGAGAACGCCGTCGCGGGGAAACCACCTCCACCGGGGAAGAAGGCCGAGACGGTGACGACCAGCCCCTCGTCGTCGCGGATAGCGCGGATGAGGCGGGCTACGGCGGCCCCGATCCCGTAGTAGGTCGCGCCCTTGCCGGCGATGATTCGGTACGCGGCTCTCCGAACTGCCCCGTCGATGGACTGCCGCTCCGCTGGCCCGAGCGGCCGTCCCAGTTGCGCCGCGGCCGATTCCAACGGGACTCCGCCGACCGTCGCGCTCGACCACACCAGCACCTCGGAGTCGCCGTGCTCGCCCAGGACGTAGGCATGGACCGATTGCGGGGCGATGCCGAGGTGCTCGGCCACGAGGGCGCGGAAGCGCGCGGTGTCGAGGATGGTGCCGGTTCCGATCACCCGCTCCGGCGGGAATCCGCCCGCGGAGGCCGTCACGGCCGTGAGCACATCCACCGGGTTCGAGACCACGAGGAGAACCGCTTCGGGGCAGACCTCAGCGACCTTCGGCACCACCTCGCGGAACACGGCGGCGTTCCGTCCCAGCAGGTCGAGGCGCGTCTCCCCTGGGCGCTGGTTGACGCCGCACGCCAGCACGACGACCTGGGCGCCTGCCAGGTCAGCGTACCCGCCGCTCCGCACGCGGACCTGGCCATCGAACGGCGTCGCATGCAGGATGTCCTCAGCCTGGGCGCGAGCCTTCTCGCCATCCACATCGACGAGCACGATCTCACTGACCGCCCGCGAGAGCAGGGCCGCGTATGCCGAGGTGGCACCCACCATGCCGGCTCCCACAACGCCGACCTTCACGGTGCCGGTCCTCCGGGGTCGTAACGGCTGGTCGGGGTGCCCAGATTTGAACTGGGGACCTCTGCGTCCCGAACGCAGCGCTCTGGCCAGGCTGAGCTACACCCCGACCCATCCGCATCGTAGCAGCGCCCGCATCCTCACGAAAGGCGCGAACCTCCGGCTCCACTACCGCTGCGGCGGGCCGTTCCGGTTTGCCTTCTTCAGCACATAATAGACAGCCGCCCGGAGGATTGCGTCCCGTCGCCGCTTCGCAAGCGGGGCAGCGTTCGATTGCCCCCGGACGCAGAACTCCGCTAGCGGCGCGACCACCCGGTCCCACGAGAGCTCCTCAGCGATCGCTGCCAGATTCCTCCGGCACTCGGCGGCGAAGTCGGCGTCGTCCAACACCCGCTCGATGGCCGCCATCGCGGCTTCGACGTCCCGCTCGGGGACGGCCACGCCGAGCGGGTCGCGCTCCACGCGTTCGGCGAGCACGTCGCCCCGCGTGCACACCAGGGGGAGACGGGCTCGGAACGCGTCGACGTACCGCGTGCGGAATGCGAACCGGCTCTCGACCGTCTCGTAGCCGAGGCAGATCCCTGCGTCGGCTTCGGCGAGGTACGAGTCGATCTCGTCGTAGGGCACCCAGCCGGGGAGGAAGAAGACGGACTTTCCTTCGATGCCGAGCTCGCGCGTCCGCGCGATCGCTGCCCGCAGCTTCCCCGCGTTCGGGCCGAACACGTAGTCGGGGTGGTCGACGCCCATGAACACCAGCCGCAGGTCGCTCCGCTTTCGGCCGAGCCGGTGCACGGCCTCGATGGCGGTGAGGGGGTCGTTCCACTCCCCCACTGTGCCGTGCCACAGGAGGATGCGGTCGTTCGGGCCAATGCCGGGCACCACGCCGCGCATTGCGGGGCCGTTCGGCGAGAGCGGCTTCGCGGGCACGCCGTAGGGCACGACACCCACCAGGCTCCGAACGCTCGGGTCGCGCTCGTACACCTGCGACGGCAGGAGCGCCAGCGCCACAAGCATCCCGATCCAGTGGTCGCGCTGTCGCTCATCGGCGCAGAATATGTAGTCCGCCATCGTGAGCTGCAGGTTCACGTACCAGCGGTTGCTCGCCGACCACACCCGCCGCCACCGGCGGCCGATGTCCCGTTCGGCCAGCTCAAGCCACTCGATGAGGAGCGGTGTATAGCCGTCGAACGCCAAGAGCGTTTTCCCCATGAGGGCGATGAAGTGGGGCGGGAAGTTCCTCGCGATGGCGACGTCGTGCTGCCGCGCCAGCCGCACCAGCTCCCCATTCGAGCGGTAATCGACGATGCGGACAGTGGGTTCCGGGGGCGCCACAGGGTCCTGCCCCGCCGGCCGTGCGAGGGTCACCCGCGCCTCAGGGAGCGTCCTTGCCAATGCTCCTGCAATCTGGTAGGCCCGGATGCCCGGGCTGGCCATCCGCGGCCCCACGGCCGCCCGGCTGATCACGAGGATCGAGCGGCTCATGGCTTGGTCGCCCACACGTACACAGCTCTCCGCCCCAGATAGGCGGCGATGCGCTGCATCAGCCCCGGGAAGCGCTCCGCCTTCGGTGAAACGGGATCCCAGCCGTCGCGGCAGAACTCGATGAGCGGCCGCTGGGTGACCTCCCACTGCAGCTCTGCCCGCGCGGCAGCCAAGTTGCGCCGGCACCGCTCCCAGAAGGCCTTATCGTCGGCCAGCTTCGCGATCGCTTTCGCCAGCGCCTCGGGGTCCTGTTGGGGGACGACGATGCCCCACCCGCGCCGCTCCACTTCCTCGGCGAGGATATCCCCGTGGGTACAGATGAACGGCCGCTCCGCCCAGATGAGGTCGAGGAAGCGGGTTCGATGCGCGTACCGGGTCTCGAGATTGTCCCAATAGGTGCAGACGCCGATGTCGGCCTCGAGCACGTAGCGTGCCGCCTCTTCGTGCGAAACCCAGCCCTCCTCGAAAAACACGGTCCGCCCGAGCTGGCCATTCGCCGCGGCGATGGCCTTCGCGTCCTGGAACCGCGGCCCTTTCCCTAAGTCCCCGATACCTGGATAGCTCGCCCCGAGGAAGAGGAGTTTGATGTCGTCCCTGCCAAGCCGCCTGAGCGCCTCGAGCAGCGTCCCCGGGTCGTACCACTGGATGATGCCCCCGTTCCAGATGAGGATGGTGTCGTTCTCCCGGAAGCCGGGGTGTACCCCGCGCAGCACCCGCGGACCGGACCAGTCTGGCCTCTCGCGCCGGATCCCGTGGGGGGCCGAGTCGATGAGCCGGCGCAGCGTTCGGTCGGCGGCGTAGGCCCGGTTGGAAACGATGCCGAGCGAGAGCATCGTGCCCAGGTAGCTGTCCCGCTGGCGTTCGTTGTTGCAGATGACGAAGTCGGCCGCCGTAAGCTGCATCGCCAGCCAGGTGCGCGTCCGCTCCACCCAGGCCCGGCGCCCGAAGCCGTGATAATGCTGAAGGCCGACCTCCATCCACTCCATCGCATATTGGGAGAAAAGGTCGGCCACGAACCGCTTCTGGAAGAAGAACGGCGCAATCTGGGGCGGCAGCCCCGAAGAGATGATGACGTCGTGCTCGGCCACCAGCCGGACGATGTTCTTCGACGTCCAGGGCACGACGCGGTACGGCGCGTCCGCTGGCCCCGAGGCATCAGCGTTCTGGCCGGCCAGGGTCACCTCGGCGCCTGGCACCTGCTCCGCCAGCACCTGCGCCTGTGCCGAGGCACGGATCCCCGGCGCCGACATGTGCGGCCCTACGTTGCCCCGGCAGATGATGAGGATGCGTCGGCCCCGCGCCACGGCCCGAATGGTACGGTACGCGCCCGTACGCGCTATGTCCGCTTGCCTGTGGCGCGATGAGGGCGATACTAGCTCCATTCGGGGATGGTCGTTACCACCCGGGGGGCAAGGACGCCGTGGCACAGTCTGCCGGACGCATCGTGGTCGACCTCGGTTGCGGGTTCCGCAAGCACCCGGGCGCCCTTGGCGTCGATATCGCACCGCTTCCCGGCGTCGACATCCGCGCCGATATCACCCGCACGCTCCCCTTCCGCGACTCCTCCGTCGACGAGGTGCACGCGTCGCACGTCCTGGAACACCTCGACGATTTGGTGGGCTTCCTCAACGAGGTGTACCGGATTTGCAAACCCCAGGGGCTCGTCCACTTCCGCTTCCCCCACGGCTCCTCGAACTACATCACGTGGAAGGACCCGACCCACAAGCGGGCGCTCTTCCTCGACACGTTGGCCTACTTCGATCCGTACACGCCGGACGGGTTTCTCTTCCACTACTACCACCGGGCGCGCTTCCGCATCGTCCGCAAGCGCCTCACCTTCAATCTGAACACGGACACCTTCGCGCCGCCCAGCCGCTTCCGCCGTGTGCTGGGGCGCATCCTCGACGCGCTCGCCAACCGCAGCCCTCGTGCCCAGTACTACTGCGAGCGCTTTTGGGGGCACCTCTTCGGCATCGAAGAGGCCCACATATGGCTCCGGGCCATCAAGCCCTGGCCTCCCGAAGAGAACCGCGAAGCGGCCGGCGAGGCGAAAGCGGAGGCTAGTGACCCCGGGCTGCCCCAGCCTTCTCAGGACGGGCCATCTCGGCGGAAGCGCTCGGCAGCTCGATCCAGCGTTCCGCCCACGCCGACACCGCCTCGATAACCGACTGCAGCGCCCGCCCCTTCTCGGTGAGGTGATACTCCACGCGCACCGGCGTCTCCGGGCGCACCACACGAACGACGATGCCTTCTGCCTCGAGCTCCTTCAGCCGCTCCGACAGCAAGCGATCGCTCAGCCCCGGCACCGCTTGCCGCAGCTCGCTGAACCGCACGGTGTCGTGGAGCATCGCCCGCAGAATCGCTCCCGTCCACCGGCGGCCGATCAGTTCGACGGCGCGGTGAAATCGGGGGCAGAACGCGCCAGAGTCCTCCGCCATACGGCGCCATCGTATCACGCCCCGGACTTGGCCGCCCCGGCAACCTGTGAGGCGCTGCCCGCCCGCGGCAGCCGAATTGATACCATCCCCGGCGCTCCTTCGACGACGCTGCCGCCGTGGAGGGCAACGATGCGCGCAGCCACCTCCGCGCTGATATTCGGGCCCGATGGAAGGTCAGGCGCGGGCGGTGGCCCTTCGATGGTGCAGACCACCTCCGTCCCATCGGCTGTGATGCTCAGCCTGGTGGGCACCGAGCCGCGGCGCACGAGCCCGACCACGAACGCGGCCAGGGCGCGGCGAAGGCGCGGCACGTCGGCCGACACCCGAGCATCGGGACAGATAGCCTCGATCACCGGCGCGACTTCGCTCCGCACCGCGCGGACCTCGGCCACTGCCGCCTCGGCGATGGCCCGCAGATCGGCCTCTTCGCGGATGAGGGTGAGCCCATCGGTCTCGAGCGCCGCGTAGTCGAGGAGGTCTTCCACCAAGCTCGTGAGTCGGCGCACGCTGCGCGCGATCTCGAGGGCCAGCGGACGGAGTGTTGCATCGCCGCTTCCTGGGAGGTCTCGCGAAAGCATGTCGGCAGCGAGCGCCAGGGCTGTGAGCGGCCCACGCAGTTCGTTGGTGGCCGCGCCGAGCAGTTCCCGCCGTTCTTCGGCGAGCCGGCTGGCCGCGCGCTCGAGCTCTCAGGCTTCCCGTGCGGCCCGCCGCGCCCGGCGTATGTCGGCGAGCATTCGCGCTGCCCCGAGCAGCGTCGCCGCCGTGGCGACCATCCCCAGCCCGAACAGCACGAACGCGCCGACGGTCGCCCGCCTCTGGGCCTCGCGGCGGTCCTCGGCTATCTGCCCGAGCCGGGCGGAGAGCCTCCCTCCCGCCTCAGCGAACGCGGCGAAGAGCTCGGCCGCGCGGCCGGTTCGGGCGAGCGCCGCCGCGCCTTCCCGGTTGCCCGCCTCGGCCATCGCCAAGAAGACGTTCGGCCCCTCCTGGATCCATTGTTCGAGGGCCCGTGCGGCAGCGGCCGCCTCCTCCGTTGCCGGCCCCTGGGCCTGGAGCTGCCTGAGCTCCTCTCGAGCGGCTGCGACGGCCGTCTGGTATTCCGTCCGGAGCTCGGCCCCGCCGATGAGCACGTAGGCCAGGGCCGAGGCTCGCGCTCCCGCTGCCAGCGTCAACGCCTGGTGCGGGCGGCCCAGCAGCTGCTCGGCCTCGCGCGTCCGCTCTTCGGCCGAATCGGCGGTGCGCAACGCTGCCGTGGGCGCGCCGATAGCTGCCCCGAGGAGCAACGTAATGAGGAGGAATTGCGCCGGCCACCGCACCGCACCGCCTCCGGATACCGCCAACCGTACGCCTCCGAACCTCCCCTTACAAGCTGTCGTGCCAGCGGCGGCTTGTCCCTCGCTGCCGCTGCCGGCATTGTGAACGCTGCATGCGGCCGTTCGCCTGGTTCCTCTTCGGCGCCCTGGCGGGCATTGTCGGCACGGTCATGTTCTACTCTCTCGACCCCCTCTTCCGTGGCGACGAGGGGGAGACTTCGGGCGGCGGCAACGTCCGGCTTGTCATGGACGCCGAAGCAGTCTCCACTCTGGCCGAGCGCGTCGGTGCTGACCTCGCTGAGCCTGTCGCCGGCCGGCTCCGGGTCGAAGCGCGAGCCGTGATCCAAACTTCGGGCATTGTCGAACTGGAGCTCGAGGTGCGGAACGACGGGGAGGTCATCGCCTCTGGCGCGGCAGCTTTCGACCCCGAGATCGCAGGGGGCGCCCTAACGTTCGCCGTCGTGCGGGATGGGCTGCCGGGCCTCGTCGATGCCCAGGCCCTCGCCGAAGGCATGAGCCGCATGCTCGCAGTCTGGCTCGGGGAGCTCGCCATGGGGCGTGCACACCGGGTCGTCGCCATCGCCACGGCCGACGGGCGCCTCGCCGTCGAGCTGGCCTTCGTCGACTAACTGATCCCGGTCGAGACGCCGATTCCCCTGCCGATTCCGAAGGTGATGCCTGCGGCCGAGAGGCCGAAGGCCACCATCCGTGCGGCCGAGAACCAGACGTTCCGGCCCGTGAACACGCTCGTGACTGCCCCCGTGAGCATCAACCCCAGCGTGCTCGCGGCCACGCTCCCGGCCACTCCCGCAAACCCGGAGAGGAATAGCCACGGCAGAACGGGGAAGGCGGCCCCTGCGCTGAAGGTGAGGAAGGAGGCGGCTGCGGCCACCCAGGGGTTTTGGCCGTGGTCGTCAGGCGAGATCCCCAGCTCCTCGCGGGAGAGCGTCTCGAGCGCAGCCTTCTGGTCGGCGATGATCCGCCGTGCTGCCGCCCGAGCCTCCTCCTCGGTAATCCCTCTCGACATGTAGATGAGCGTGAGCTCCTCGATCTCCTCGTCCGGCAGGTGACGGATTTCGTCCAGCTCGATGCGTACCTGCCGTTCGATGAGCTCGGCGCCGCTCCGCACGCTGATCCATTCGCCCAGCGCCATGCTGAGCGATCCGGCAAGGAGGCCGGCGACTCCCGAAAGGAGTACGATCTCCGGCCCCGGGTTCGCCCCGGCCACGCCCATCACCAGCGAGAGGTTGGAAACGAGCCCGTCGTTCGCGCCCAACACAGCTGCCCGCAGGGCGTTCCCGGTGGCCGCCCCGTGCCGCCCCTCGATTCTCGCGATGTCGATGGCCGAAGTCCGCCGCACGCCTTGCCGGGCGATCTCCCGGAACACGCGCGCGTGGGAACGCTCGTCGGCCGGGAGGCCGTGGGCCACGGCCTCCGGCTGGTTGTCGTACGTGGAGTAGGCGGCCACTTCCATCTCGGCGACGATAGGGGCCACCACGTTGGTGCCGAAGCGCCGGGCCAGCCAACCCAGCAGCCGTACCCGCAACGATGGCCGGTACGACGGGATGGGTTCTCCTGCCTCGCGCAGCTTCTCCTCCCAGAGCTGCCGGTGCCGCCGCTCGCTTTCGGCCAGACGTTGGTAGACTAGCTTCAGGTTCGGGTCTTTCTCCGCCTCGGCCAGCGAACGGTACAGGGCCTCGCCGTCCACC
>DAOUCS010000168.1:0-2281 GCA_034431815.1 Dehalococcoidia bacterium | reverse complement strand
CGTGTCGCGCTTCTTCGTCGAAGAGCAGCTGCTTGGCCATGTTCGCGGTTACCCCTGTCCTCGTGGTGTTTTCGGTCTTCGCGTCGCAGTTTAGCACTCGCGCGCCATGAGTGCTAACCCGAATGATGCCGCAGCCTGCGCCAGCCCGCAAGCCCCGCCTGTGCACTTCCCACCCGCCGCCGGGCACGCTGTCGCATTGGCTGCCTCGGCTCGGCTTCCCGCGTTCCTGGTTGCACCGGTCCTTGCCCCCTCGGCACGCGGGGAAGATCGAGCCTCGAGGCAACCGCCGTTCTTAGACGACTGGGTCCACGGAGCCTCCGGTCTCTCCGCCGTACGTTTTGCGTCCTCTCACCAGCGTCGACGCCGATACGAGTCGTGTCCGGTCACCGGCGGTCGCGGAATCCTCGAATGCCAGGCCGGTGACGCGCGTTCGCGCGGGCGCATCGGCGACCCCGGATTGCGGCCGGTCATGACATGCCAGGACCAGCAGCGTCGACGGCCTGGGCCGCCAACCGCTCCGTCCGTCGACGCCCGAGTCGAATGGCGGGGCGTCGGGGTGTTGGCGGGGTTTTGTCACTGACGACAACCCACCAGCGAGGCGAGCCAAGCCGGAGTCGGGCTGCCCGAACTGGAGCAGCGTGCCGCGAGGCACCGCGACAACTCCCTCGGAGAGGGCGCTCGAGTCGAAGAACGCCCCGCGGGGCTTCAGCGTCCGCGGTGCGGGCCGATGTGAGTAGGTGAGGGGAACCGAAATCGGCGGAGGGGGTGCTGGCGTGCCCGAATCGGTCAACCGAGAGAAGTGTCGTTGCCAACCCTTCGGAGGGGGAGACCTCCTACACGGCGTTACCTGATCGTTTGGCCTGTCAATGTCCACGCAGCGGCGAAGATTCGCCGGATTTGTCAGGACTCGGGTTACGCAGCACGGCTGGACGAGGCCGCGTTGGTGGTCCCGCTTCGGCACGAGGAGGATAGCATCGACCTGATTCCCAGGCTGGCCCGCGGGGTCACGGCCCTCGAAGCAGAGGAAACGCGGGTTGCGGTTGCTGAATCACCTCAAATCTCCCTCGGCGACATTCCACGCATCCGATCGCTCAGTCAAGCCGCTGCTGCCGTCGAGCACGTATGGTTGCGTGCGATGTTGACGGAGGAGCGTCTGACGAGCGTGTTCCAACCGATCGTCCGTGTGTCCGATCCCTCCCAAATCGTAGGGTACGAAGCGCTCCTCCGCGGAGTCGCCGAAGACGGTTCCCTTGTTCCGGCTGGGATTTTGGTAAAAAGCAGCCGCGACGCCGGGCTTCTAACGAGCCTTGACGTTCTGGGGCGTCTCGTCGCTGTGCGGCAAGCGTCCTTATACGGTATCGACAAACTCCTGTTCATAAACTTTACGCCTACCGCCATCTACGACCCGGCTAGTTGCCTTCAGTCGACCTTCTAATTCGTTCGAGAAAGTGGCCTAAGCCCGAACAGCATTGTATTCGAAGTGATCGAAGCTGAGGCGCTCGATGACCTTGGGCACGTGAGCCAGATCCTCGAGACATATCGGTCAGAGGGATTCCTGGTAGCCCTCCACGACATCGGCTCGGGATATTCGGGCCTTACTTGGCTCGGAGCGTTGCGTCCAGACTTTGTGAAACTCGACCGCGGCCTCGTTCATGGCGTAAGCGAGAACGAGGTTCAATCGACGATCATCGCAAAATTGATTGAGCTGGGACACGAGCTCGGGATTACCGTCATCGCCGAGGGAGTGGAACGCCCGGAGGACTTCGCTTGGCTGCGCGCGAACGGTGCGGATCTCGCGCAAGGGTATCTGTTCGCGGCGCCGGCCTCGCCGCCTCCCCCGGTACTCGTCCCGGACCGTAACTGGGCGAGCGACTCGTAATTCGACGAGGCCGTTCCTCCGGGCCCCGTAGCGCTCGGCCAGCCCATTGGTCCCGCCCGTGGACCCCCGACCCGCCGCCCGGCACGCTGCCCTCATGGCCGTCTGGCCTCGGGCTGCCTCCCTCCTCGCCGCTGCCTCGCTGCTCGCTGCGTTCGGATGCGAGGTCGGCCCCGGCCCGGAGGAGACCCCTCGTCCATCGCCCGTAGATGGGACGGTGCCCGCGGCCGCCGCTGACCCGTCGCCCCGTTGCCGCTCCCCCGACCCTGCCGCCTACGCAGACGCGGGCCGCGTTCAGGTTCGCTCCCTGGCTGTTGGGGACGAAGAACGGATTTTCCGCCTCTTCGTGCCCGCCGCGGCGCGCGCAGAGGCGCCCGCGCCGCTCGTCCTGAACTTCCACGGGCT
>DAOUCS010000167.1:0-37112 GCA_034431815.1 Dehalococcoidia bacterium | reverse complement strand
TGCGCGTCGTGCTCTCGACGCGCACGACCGTCGCCCCGTAATCGGCCAGGGCCCGGGTCGCCCACGGCCCCGCCACGACCCACATGAAGTCGAGGATTTTCACGCCCTCGAGCGGCGGGCGGAGCCGGTCCGGAGACGGGGATGCAGCTGTGGCAGGGGCCGAAGCGCGCTCCGCCTCGGCCTTTATCTCGGCCGTGTGCTCGCCGAGGAGCGGCGGGCGGCGGCGGGTATCCATCGGCGTCTTCGAGAAGCGCGCCCAGGGACCGTGGTAGCGGACCTTCGTGCCGAGTTCGGGATGTTCGACCTCGACCCAGTAGCCGCGCGCGGCGAGCTGCTCCGATTCCGCCAAGTCCTCCATCGTGGACACGGGAACGATGAGGAGCCCGCGCTCGAAGGCGAGTCTAAAGAGCTCGGCTTTGGTATGGCGCTTCGTGAACTCGCTGATGAGCTGGTTGCAGCGGACGAGCTCGCTGATCGGTTCCTGACCCGAGAGGAGGAGGTTGGTGTACCCGATCCAGTCCTTGTCGCGGGTCGCTTCGTCGACGATGCCCTCTTCGTACATCACCTCCATGAGCCGGCGGGAGAACGGACCCATGGCGTTACCGAAGAGGAAGGTCACCGAGACGTAGCCGTCGGCCGCGGGGTGCACGAACTTGAGCGGGAACGGCCCGAAGCGCACGCCGCCTGCGAGCCGCTGCGTTTCCACTTCGCCCAAGCCGTGGGCGAGGACGGTCGCCTGCGTCGCAGCCATCGCCGACGTCTGCGCAGAGACGTCCACGAATTGCCCCACGCCATCGCGGACCGCTCCGGCGAGCGCGACGAGGGCCGCCGCCGCGGCGTCGGCGCCTGCATGCAGCATCGCTTGGGGCACGGAGAGCGCCACCGGAGGCCGATCGTCGTCGCCTGTCATCAGCAGGACGCAGGAGGAAGCGAGCGCCGTCAGATCGGCTGCGGGCCAGCCCGCCTTGGGACCCGTTGAGCCGTAGGGCGTGATGGCGACGTAGACGAGCCGGGGATTGATGCGGGAGAGCGCCTCGCAGCCGAGCCCCCAGGAATCCATCGTGCCCGGCGCGAACGACTCGATGACGATGTCGGCCGTCGCGGCGAGCCGACGGAACGTCTCGCGGTCGGACTCGCTATTGGCGAGGTCGAGCACGACGCTGCGCTTGTTGCGGTTGAACGACCAGAAGTTGAGGCTGCGGTTCGGGTCGCGCTCGTCGCGGAACCAGGGCCCGATTCGTCGAAGCTCGGCGCCGCCGGGCGGCTCGACGAGGATGACGTCGGCACCCAGGTCGCCGAGCATCTGCCCAGCGATCATGGCGCCGTGGTCGGTGAGATCGAGGACACGGTACGGCTGCAGAAGCATCGCGACCCCCGGTTGCAGACGCTGTGCCGTCCGATTCTACGGGAGGGTCGCGCCTCCCGTCAGGCTTGTGACGCGAATGATTCGTGCGCGCCTAACCGCCGTAATCCCAGCCGAGCTCCTGGAGGGTCCACGCCCGGTCGGTGCTGGGCACGCCCCCGTTCACGACCTCGCCCACGTACTGGATGTGGTCGCCCACCTCCTGCTGCTCGACGACGCGGCATTCGAACCAGGCGACCGAGCCAGCGTACACGGGCGCCCCCGTTTCCGGGCCCGGGAAGTACTCGTACTCTCCCAATTTGTTGCCCACCACCTCGGCCGGCTTCGTGAAGTGAGAGACGACGTCCTCGGAGTCCGCGGGCAGCAGGCAGATGGTGAAGACGCCCCCCTCGTCGATGAGGCGGCGCGTGTACGCGTCCCGCTCGATGAACACCGCATAGAGCTTCGGTTCGAAGGAGCACTGCGTGCCCCAGTTCGCCGTCATGAGGTTGAGGCGGTCGCCAGCGCGGGAACCGACCAGGAAGATGCCGTACGGATGGCGGAGCAGTGCGGCAGAGGCCGCTTCGAGGTCGCCCATCGGTGCACGCTCCTCGTGGGGTGTCAGCGTCAGTGTACTGCGGCCCCCACGAAGCCGCGCTGGGACCTGCTCAGAGGAGACCCCGCTCCTCGAGCGCGCGCTTCATGGTGATCCCGATCTCGGCAGGGGAATCGGCCACGTAGGCGCCGGCGGCGCGGAGGGCCGCCTTCTTGTTTTCGGCGCGCGCGTCATCCCCCGAGATGATGGCGCCGGCATGCCCCATCCGGCGTCCCTCGGGCGCGGTCGCGCCGGCGATGAAAGCGACGACCGGCTTCTTAACGTGTTCGCGGATGTAGGCAGCAGCCTCCTGCTCGGCGCTTCCGCCGATCTCGCCCACCAGCACGATCGCATCGGTCTCAGGGTCCTCGTTAAGCATCCGGACTGCCTCCACCTGCCGGGTGCCGATGACGGGGTCACCGCCCACGCCGATGCAGGTGCTCTGGCCGATACCCAGCTTGGTGAGCTGCGCGACCACCTCGTAGACGAGCGTGCCCGAGCGGCTGACGACACCGACCCGGCCCGGCATGAACACGTCCACGGGCATGATGCCGGCGCGCGCCCGCGCGCGGGGCGCGATGACGCCGGGGCAGTTGGGGCCGATGAGCACGGTAGAGGAGCCGCGGAGCGCCGCCTTCACCTTCACCATGTCGAGGACGGGAATGCCCTCCGTGATGCAGACGATGAGCGGTAGCCCGGCCGCCGCCGCTTCGAGGATGGCGTCGGCCGCGAAGGGGGCGGGCACGAAGATGACGCTGGCGTTGGCACCGGTCTTCCGCACCGCTTCGTCGACGGTGGTGAAGATTGGAACGCTGTCCTGCTCTTCGCCCCCTCGGCGGGGGTGGATGGCGGCCACGACCTTCGTCCCGTAGGCGATGGAACGGCGCATGTGGTTCGTGCCTTCGGTTCCGATGCCCTGCACGAGCAGCCGGGTGTTCTCGTCGAGGAGGACAGCCATGGGGACTCCCGAAGAAGGAATGGTGAGCAGACGAGCGGATCGGCGCCGCCCGGTGGCCCAGCATACCGCGCCGGCGCGCTACGGTCCGGGGGTGCGCGCCTGCCGCTCAAGCCACTTTTCCCGCTGGGCGAGGCGCACGGCCTCGTCGGTCGGGCGATAGCGGGCGAGGAACTCCGCGGCAAAGGCGAGGAAGCGGCCCTCATCGATGGCCTCGCGGATGCGGCCGATGAGACGGGCCAAATAGCGCAGATTGTGGATCGTGGCGAGGCGATACCCCAGGAGCTCCTCGTTGCGGAACAGGTGGTGGAGGTAGGCGGCCGGAAAGCGTCGGCAAGCCAGGCAGTCGCAACCGGGGTCGACAGGGCCGTCGGCCTCGGCGAAGCGAGCGCTGCGGATGTTCACGCGGCCGTCGTCGGTGAAGAGCGCCCCGTTGCGACCAAGGCGAGTCGGAAGGACGCAGTCGAACATGTCGACCCCGCGGGCGACGGCCTCCACGATGTCCTCAGGGGAGCCGACGCCCATCAGATAGCGGGGCTTCGAGACCGGGAGTTCGGCACACGTGATCTCGAGCGTGCGCCACATTTCGGCCTTCGGTTCACCCACGCTCAGTCCGCCGATGGCGTAGCCCGGGGCGTCGAGCTCGGCGAGGGCTCGTGCGTGCCACCGCCGCAGCCTCGCATGTACGCCTCCTTGCACGATGGCGAAGAGGGGCAGCTCGCCCGCGGCGCGACGGCAGCGTTCGAACCAGCGGAGCGTGCGCTCAGCGGCATCCCGCGCCTCGGGCTCGGGGCTCCCACCAGGGACAACGTGATCGAGGGGCATGGCGATATCGACTCCCAAAGCCCGCTGGACCTCCATGGCAAGCTCGGGCGTGTAGAAGTGCTCGCTTCCGTCGATGTGGGAGCGGAAGCGAACCCCCTCGTCGTCGACGCGCACCAATCGGGCCAGGCTGAACACCTGGAAGCCGCCGCTGTCGGAGAGGACGGGCCGATGCCACCCCATGAAGCGGTGGATCCCGCCGAAGCGTTCGATGAGCCGATGGCCCGGGCGCAGGTAGAGGTGGTAGGAGTTCACAAGGACCATCTCGGCCCCGGCAGCCTCTACCTCCTCGGGGAGAAGCGTCTTCACGGCGGCGAGCGTGCCCACGGGCATGAAGACCGGCGTTTCGATGACGCCCCGGGGAGTGAGCAGCCGCCCCCGGCGGGGAGCCACAGGATCGCCGGGCCCGGCGACGACCTCGAAGGCGATCATGCCCCGAGGACCTCGGCCGCCGCTTCGCGCACGACGCTCTCGGGCACGTCGTCGCGGAGTACCGCCCGGCCGATGCGCTCGAGCAGGACCCAGCGAACACGCCCGCCGCGAACCTTCTTGTCGAGAAGGGTGCGGTCGAGCACCGGGCCCAGCGGCACATCAGGGGCGTCCGCGGGAAGGCCGGCAGCGCGGAGCAGCGCTTGCTGGCGCGCGAGCTCCTCCGGGGTGAGCATGCCCAGCGAAACGGCGATGCGGCCCGCCGCATGCATGCCGATGGCGACCGCCTCCCCATGCAGGTACCGCGTGTAGCCGGTGACCGCCTCGATGGCGTGGCCGATGGTGTGCCCGTAGTTCAGGAGCGAGCGGAGGCCGGCTTCGCGTTCGTCGGCCGAAACGATGGCCGCCTTGATGGCGACGCTGCGAGCGACGAACTCCTCCCCGGCCATGGCGTGGATGTCCCCCCCGAGCCCTTCGAGGTCTGCGACGAGCGTCTCGTCCAGGATGAGGCCGTGCTTGATGAGCTCGGCGAGCCCCGCCCGGGTCTCCCGCTCCGGGAGCGTCCCGATCACAGCCGGGTCGATGACGACCGCCGCAGGCTGCGCGAACGCGCCGACGAGATTCTTTCCGGAGGGGAGGTCGACACCGGTCTTGCCGCCGATCGCCGCGTCGACCATGGCGAGCAGGGTCGTGGGCACGTGGATGAACGGCATCCCGCGCAGGTAGGTGGCGGCGGCGAACCCTCCGAGATCGGTGATGACGCCGCCGCCGAGACAGACGACGAGCTCGCCCCGTTCGGCGCGGAGTTCGGCGAGCCACTCGTAGACTCGCGCCACGGTGCTGAGTGTTTTCGCCCCCTCGCCCGGAGGGAGCTCGAGAACGTGGGCATCGAGGCCGGCCTCCGCGAGACTTCCGGCGGCGGTGCGGGCGAACGAAGGTCCGACGACCTCGTCGGTCACGATGAAGGCGCGCCTGCTGAACCCGAGGGTCGCGGCGACCGCGCCGAGCTCGCGCAGCGCGCCACCGCGGACGACCACCGGATACCGTCCGCCGGGCGCTGCCACCTCGCAGGCGACGCCCGGGAATCCCCAGGCGCCGGCGAGAGCCTTTCGGTAGGCAGCGACCACCGCCTGGGCGGCCTCCTCGGGCGAGCGCGAAGACGTCCCCACGACCGCATCCGCCGCCGCGTAGAGCGGCCGCCGACGCGACAGGAGCTCCCTGAGACGCGCAACGGGGTCGCCCGCCAGGAGCGGCCGGGCCTCGGCCTCGGGATCGGCGAGCAGACGGGCAGCGGCCTCCTCCGGCGCGACCGCGAGCCAAACGGTGAAGCCGGATCGGGCTGCGCACCGACCTTCGGGGGTGAGCAACGCGCCGCCGCCGGTGGCCACGACGACCCGCTCGCGGAGGGCGGCCTCGGCCATGGCGTCGGCCTCCAGGGCACGGAAGGCCGCCTCGCCGCGCTCGGCGAAGATGGCGGCGACCGGCCGGCCCGTACGCTCCTCGACGGCGCGGTCGGTGTCGAAGAACTCCCAGCCGAGAAGCTCGGCAACTCGGCGGCCAACGGTGCTCTTGCCGGAGCCGGAGATACCTACCAGGAAGATTCGCTGCGGGGCCTGCGGCATGGTCAGCATCAACGTCGGAGGGCGCGGGGGCCCGCGGAGGCGAGGAAGTGTTCGTAGTTGGCGCGAGTCTCGGCGAGGGAATCGCCGCCGAACTTCTCCAGGAAGGCGTCGGCGAGGACGATCGCCACCATCGCCTCGGCCACAACACCCGCGGCCGGCACCACGCACACGTCGCTGCGCTCGTAGTGGGCGAGGACTTCTTCGCCCGTGTCGAGGTCGACGGAGGGCAGGGGGCGGGCGAGGGTGGGGATCGGCTTCACGGCGCAGCGGACGATGATGTCTTCGCCCGTGGAGATACCCCCTTCTATGCCCCCGTGCCGGTTGGTCGCGTGGGGCCACAGCCGGCCATCCCAGCGCTCCACGGGCAGGATGACATCGTGTACCTGGGAGCCGCGCAGTTCGGTCGCTTCGAAGCCGGCGCCAAACGCCACACCCTTGAAGGCGTTGATGCTGCAGATGGCCTGCGCGATTCGGCCGTCCAGCTTCCGATCCCACTGCACGTAGCTGCCCAGACCGATGGGGACACCCGTCACCCGCACTTCCACTTCGCCCCCGACCGTGTCGCCGTCCTGCCGGGCGGCATCGATGGCGGCGATCATGGCCGCCTCCGCATCGGGATCCGCCGTCCGCACGGGGCTGCGCTCCACGGCCTCCCAATCGATCGGCTCTGCGGGGGCAGCGCGGACGCCGCCGATGGCGATGGTGTGCGAAAAGAAGGCGATGCCGAACTCGGCGAGAAGCCGCTTCGCGATGCCCCCGGCTGCGACCCGCGCCGTCGTCTCGCGCGCCGAAGCCCGTTCCAGGACGTTGCGGACGTCGTCGAAGCCGTACTTGATCGCTCCCGGCAAATCGGCATGGCCCGGGCGGAGCCGCGTCACCCGCTCGACCGGCCCCTCCACCGGCTCGACGGCCATGCGCTCTGTCCAGTTCGGCCAGTCGCGGTTCTCGATCCAGAGGGCGATGGGCGACCCGAGAGTCTTCCCGTGGCGGACGCCGGCCGTGATCTCGGCGTGATCCCGCTCGATCTTCATCCTCCCCCCGCGCCCGTAGCCTCCTTGGCGACGGGCGAGATCCCGGTCGATGTCTTCAGCGCGAAGAGGGAGCCCGGCAGGAACGCCCTCGACGATAACGGTGAGGCCCTTCCCGTGGCTCTCGCCGGCGGTAAGAAAACGGAAGCGTCCCATCATGGCGCCTCCGGCGGCGATGCGTGTGCGTCGCTCGCCGCCTCAGCAGGCGGCACCCCCTCCGGCTGGGGCAGGTCGATGGGCAACGGCTGGCCCGCCGGCCCGAGGCGCACCGTCGTCTCGAAGCGCGCCAGCACCTCGGCGGGCGTGAGCGACTCCCAGGGCAGGCCTTCGGCTGCCCGGCGGCTCGCTGTCACCGAAAGGATGGGCCGTTGCACTTGCACTCCGTCGTCATCCGTAAAGGTCGTGTAGACATCGACGCGCACGCGTGGCATCCGCAAGTTGGGAACATCGTACAGCATCATGTCGACGAGCCTGACGGCCACCATTTGCGCGGCCTCGAGGAGGGGCATGGCGAGCACCCGCTGGCCGCCCTCGCTTCGGTACTCCGGCTCGGCCACGGCGGAAACTGTCGCGCACTCCGCGGAGACAGCCACAAGTTCGGCAGAACAGATACCGGCCCATACGGAGGGCGGCAGGTCGCGCGGCGGCCGGCTGCGCCGCCATGCGTTCATCGCCTCCAGGATGAGCCCGGCAATGACGCGCAGGTCGCCCGATTCAACGCGCCGCCGCCACCAGCGGTGCCGGAACATCTCGACAGAGACGGCCCAGCCGACGAGGACGAAGAGTGCGAGGACGATGAGGCTGCCGACAACGATCATGGCTGGACGGGGGTGCGGAGCGCCGCGCGTGCGGCGGCGAACATCACATCCAGCGGTGCCGGCTTCCCGGTCCACAGCTCGAAGGCGAGCGCTCCCTGGTAGACGAGCATCGGCAGCCCCCCGAGCACCCGCCTGCCCGCCGCCTCGGCCGCACGGAGCAGGGGCGTCACCTCGGGCTTGTAGACGATGTCGACAATGAGGCAGTGCAGTTCGGTCTCGTTCGGGTCGAAGGGCAGCTGCCCTTCGCTGCCCGATCCTTCCATGCCGACCGAGGTGCAGTTCACCACTGCGTCGAAGCCCCGGAGGCCAGTGAGCTCCGGCAGGATTTCGCAAGACGCAGCGGGGAAGGCACGCCGGAGGTCGGAGACCAACGCTTCTGCCCGCACCGGAGAGCGGTTCCACACCGCGACCTCCGCCGCGCCGGCCTCAGCCAGCGCGAAGGCGATGCCGCGCGCCGCTCCCCCCGCCCCAACAACGAGGAAGCGACGGCCGGCGGGTTCGAATGCCGCCGAATCCCGCAGGGCGCGGAGAAACCCGGGGCCGTCGGTATTCCAGCCGCTCAGGCGGCCCTCCCGGATGAGGATCACATTGACAGCACCGACCAGCCGCGCGAACGGATCGAGCTCGTCGAGCAGCGGCAGCACCGCCTCTTTGTGCGGGATGGTGACGTTCGCACCGAGCACGTCCGGCGCACGGAGCGACCGCACACGGTCGGCGAGCGTAGCGGGCGGCGTATCCCAGCGCTCGTAGCGCGCATCGATGCCGCAGGCGTCGAAGGCTGCCTGCTGGAAGGCGGGCGAGAGCGAGTGGGCGACGGGGTGACCGATGATGCCGAGGCGCAGCGTCATCGTTCAGGGCACTCCGTAGAGGATCTTGTTCCGCTCGTGTTCCGCCTCGGTCACGGCGAAGACGTGGGAGCCGTCGCCGGCCTTCGCGTTGGCCACGAAGTAGTAGTAGTCGGTCTCGGCAGCGTTCGCGACCGCCTCGATGGAGGCGAGCCCGGGGTTCGCAATCGGCCCAGGCGGCAGACCGGGGAAGAGCCTGGTGTTGTAGGGCGACTGGATTTCCAGGTCGTCGATGGTGAGCTCCTTCTTCCACCACCCCCAGCGGGCGACGTTGGCAGGGTCGAGGGCCACCGCGAACTGCACGGTGGGGTCCGCGCCCAGCAGGTCATTGGCGCGCAGGCGATTGAGGAAGACGCCGGCGATGAGCGGGCGCTCCGCCGGGATGACCGCCTCGCGTTCGACGATGGAGGCGAGCGTCAGCGCCTGGTGAGGGTTCAGCCCTTTCGCCGCGGCCGCCGCGCGAAGCTCCGGCGTAAACCGCTCGTGGAGCGTCGCGATCATGAGGGCGACGAGGTCGTCGACCGTCGAGCCCTTCGGCAGCAGGTACGTATCGGGGAAGAGGTAGCCCTGGAGGCGCTGACCGGGCGGAAACTCGTCGGCGGGCGGAAGGTACTCGGCGAGCCCGGGCGGGAGCTGGGCGCGCTCCACGGCCTGGAGGAACTCCGCCGCCGTCGCAAACCCGGATTCCTCCACGATGGCGGCCATTTCCTCGATGCGGATGCCCTCCGGGAAGGTGAGGCGAATCACCGGGGGTGACGGCTTGACACGGATGGCGTCGAGCACGGTCAGCGGGCTGGAGCCGGTGCGAAGAGTGTACGTCCCCGGTGCCAGCCGGTGGCCAAGCCCCATGAGGGCAGCGAGGGTCGCGAACTGCTCTGCCGAACGGATCACTTCGAGCCGCTCCAGCTCGCGGGCGACGTCGTCGACGTTCGCTCCTTCCGGAACGACCAGGGTGACCTCCCGCCCTGGGCTGGCAGGCGCCGGCGGAGACGGCGGGTCGCCGATGGTGGCTGACGGCATGCGTGCGATCGCGACAGAAACCGCCGCCACCGCCACCACGGCGGCCGCTACGGATGCCGCCCGGTACCAGCGCTCACGTTCCACGAGGGTCCCCGCGGCGCGCATCGAGCACCGCCTGGAGGATGATCGCCGCGGCCTCGGAATCGATGCGGCCGTCGCGAGGCGACCGGCCAGGAGCCCGTCGGGCTGCCTCGGCAGTCGATAGCCGTTCGTCCGCTTCGCTCACGGGTACGCGGAGGCGAGAGCGGAGCCGCTCGATGAAAGCGCGCACCTCGCGCGTCTGGGCCGTTGCCTGGCCGCCCATGCCCACCGGCACGCCGACGACGACCTCGTCAGCACCTTCGCGATCAACGAGCTCGGCCACGGCCGCGGCTGCCGCCTCGGGCGAGCGAACGTTGAGCGCCGGCCGGGGATGGGCGTAAAGGCCCAGCTCGTCGCTGACGGCCACGCCGATCCGCCTCGACCCGTAGTCGAGCGCGAGGATCCTCCGGGAGTGCGGCACCGCCTGACTCATCGTTCGATTCGGGCTGAGTCGGCTCGTCTCCGGGTTCGAGCGCCGAGGGCGACCGGATCTCCACGTCGATGCGGAACCCGAACCGCGGAAGCCACGGCGCGAAGCTGGGAACGAGCCGAACGTCGCTCTCGGAACTACCATACCGCTCGCGGAGGACCCGGCGCACCTCGTCGGGGGATTTTCCCCGCACAGCGTCCCTTACCTCTGCCTCATCGATGCCCGGGGCGAACTCCGCCTGCACGCGGAGCTCGGTCGTGACGACCTCGTTCTCGGGATCGTACTGGCGGGCGCCCGTCTCCTCGGCCCGAACCGTGCCGGCAACGAAGGCGCCCGCGCCTTTGCCAAGACGGAGGATCTCCCGGGCGAGGCGTTCCAGCGTGTCGGCGGGAATGGCCAACGCTGAGATGCGCACGGTAACCGGCAGGAGCACGACCGCCGCGGGCGTGCCGACTGGCGGCTGGGGTTCGCCCACCTCGACGTCGACCTCGGCGGTCCCCAGAAAGACGGCGTCGTGGGGTCGATCCTCGGCGAGTAAGGCCCGAACCTCGGCGCTCTCTGCGAGCGACTGCGCCAGTTCGCGCAGCGCAAGCACATCCTGCTGGGCGACGGCAGGGCGGTCCTCGTTGGCTCCGCCTGCAGCCGGCTCGGGATTGGCTGCCTGCAGCCCCGAGAAACGGGGATCGGCGAAGCGAGAAATGGCCCCCGCGGGCACGTTCCCCGCCGTCCCGAGCACGCGGGCGGTGACGGCGGCCGCGGCCTGCCCGCCCGCGGGAACCTCGACGTCGCCGTCGATGGTGAATTCGGTGCCGCCAGGCTCGCTCAGGAGAACCGTTCCCGCCGGGACGCGTACCGCGCTGGGCCCCGGATTCGTCAGCACGACCTCCGCCCGGGCAGGGGTAACGCCGACAGGAACGAGGCCCGTCGTTCGCGCCGCGAGCGTCAACGTCCGCGTTGTAGCGACCTCGACGGCGGGGACACGCAGCCGCTCAGGATCGATGGAATCGAAGTTCGGCGAGGCGGAAACCAGCACTGACTCCTCGAGCGTTTCGGTCGGAGGATAGAGAACCACCGTCGCCGACGGCCCCATGGTGAGCGCGAGGCCCCCCGCCGCGACCGCCACTGCCACGATGGTAGCCACCTGGACATACCGGCCGACTGCCGGAAGGAGCAGGGTGAGCGGCCCCAGCCGGACCGCGATGCGGCCGGGAGCATCCCAACGGATGTGCTCCGGACGCCGGGCCACGGGGATGCGCGCCTGCCGTGCGCGGGAAGCCAGCGCCACGGAGGCCGTGGCGATGGCGACTTGCTTGCCGCTCTCCTCGGCATGGCGGAGAAGCCGGCGGATGCCGAGCTCGGTGGCCAGCGAGCGGTTCCCTGCCGGTGCCCACAGGATGACGGCGAAGGTGGGGGCCATCTCGACCCGCCCGCATATGCTGGCGATGTCTTCGCCCCGGTCGACATGGAGAACCGTCGCCCGCTCCTCGGGGGCGAATTCCTCGTCGTTGACGACGGAATCGAGGGGCGGCTCGCCCGCCACGGCAACCCCCTTTCCCCGTGGAGGGAACTATACCCGGGAGAGGGCCTGCCGTCCCAGCTCGCGAGCCTGTTCGAGGGCTGCTTCCAGCCGCGAAGCGTCCCGGGCGCCCGCCTGCGCGAGATCTGGGCGGCCCCCACCTCCGCCGCCGGCAGCCTTCGCGATCTCCCGCACCAAGTTCCCCGCGTGGACTCCGCGTTCGACGAGGTCGCGCGTCGCCGCAGCGAGGAAGGAAGGACGACCGTCAACGACGGCAGCGAGGATCACGAGGGCCGACCCGAGCCGCTGGCGGACACGGTCGGCCACCTCCTTCAGCATCTCGTGGGAAGAGACATCCACGTGAGCGACGACGAGATAGCTGCCGTCGACCTTGACAGCCGCACCGAGGGCTGCCTCGGTGACTGCCGCAGCCTGGGCCCGTTCCAGCTGCTGGGCCTGCTTGCGGAGCCGCTCGAGCTCGGCTTGGAGGGCCTCGATGCGCGCCTCGAGCTCTGACGGCGAGGCGGAGAGCTTCTCTGCCAGGCGCTGGAGCCGGTCGGTCTGCTCAACCAGATACGACTCGGCAGCGGGTCCGGCGAGCGCTTCGATCCGCCGGATCCCCGCGGCGACGGCACCCTCGCGGACGATGTAGATGAACCCCAGCTCGCCCGTGTGGTGCACGTGGGTGCCGCCGCACAGCTCGGCGCTGAACCGCTCGCCGTCATCGGCGATCTCGACCACTCGCACTTCCGTGCCGTACTTGTCGCCGAAGAAGGCGAGCGCGCCGCTGGCGATGGCTTGCTGGTACGTCGTGGTACGCCAACGAACCTCCAAGTCCTTCCGAACTTTCTCGTTCACGAGCGCCTGGACTTCGCGCAGGGCCTCGCGGGGCGTCTGCTCGAGATGGGTGAAGTCGAAGCGGAGGCGGTCGGGCGCGACGAGCGAGCCTTGCTGGCGGACGTGCGGCCCGAGCACCAGCCGCAGGCCAGCGTGCAGCATGTGGGTAGCGGTGTGGTGGTAGGTCGCCCCGCGCCGCCAAGCGATGTCTACTTCTGCCTCGACGTGGTCCAGTACCCGGAGCTCGCCCTCCTCCACGTAACCTCGATGGACGATGGCACCCCCCTGGGCCTGAGTGTCCTCCACGCGGAGGGTGCCGTTGACCCCGCGAAGGACGCCTCGATCGCCCATCTGCCCGCCGCCCTCGGGGTAGAAGGGCGTCGTATCGAGCACCACGTCGTAGTGCCCGTTCGGCACCGCACGGTCGACGAGCTGCCCGCCGCTCAGGATGGCCACGATGCGGGCGTCGGCTTCGACGTGGGTGTAGCCGACGAACGATGAGTGGTCGCTGCCGAGCGCCTGGAGAGCCGGCGAGGGCTCACCCTTCAGGAACGTCCCCTGCTGCCGGGCACGCTGGCGCTGCTGCTCCAGTGCCCGTTCGAACCCCGTGCCGTCGACGAGGAACCCGCGTGACGCCGCGATCTCGCGGGTAAGCTCGAGGGGCAGGCCGAACGTGTCGTAGAGGACGAAAGCCTCTTCGCCTGGAATGGTGGTGCTGTCCGAGGCCTGGAGCCGCTCGAGCAGGGCCTCGAGCCGAGCCGTCCCGGCGGCGATGGTGCGGAGGAAACGCTCCTCCTCCGTTTGGAGCGCGCGAAGGATGAAGTCCTGGTGCTGGGCGAGATGCGGATAGGCCCCCTTCAGCTTCCCGATCGCCGCCTCGGCCACAACGGCAGTGAAGGGGCGCTCGACGCCGATGCGGCGAGCGAAATACACCGCGCGCCGGATGACCCGCCGCAGGACGTAGCCGCGCCCCTCGTTCGAAGGCACGACGCCGTCGCCGATGAGGAGCGCAGCGGCGCGGCAGTGTTCAGCCATGGCCCGCACGGCGTACGCCTGTTCTTCGCTGCACCGCCCGCTGAAGTAGTCGACACCGGCGACACGGGCCGCGGCTTCGAGCACGGGGAGGAAGACGTCCGTCTCGAACACGGAACGCTTCCCCTGCTGCACCGCCGCCACCCGCTCCAGCCCGCTGCCGGTGTCGATGTTCTTCGCGGGCAACGGGACGCGGCTGCCGTCCGGCCGCTGGTAGAGCTGCATGAAGACGAGGTTCCAGATTTCGAGAAAGCGCTCCGAATCGTTGGCGACGTCGATGCCCTCCAATCCGCGCTCGGGGAAGTAGTCGAAGTAGATTTCGCTATCCGGTCCGCAGGGTCCGCTGGCACCGGGCGTATCGGTGGGGAAGCTGAACCAGTAGTTCTTCTCCTCGCCGTACCGGTGGATGTGGCTCTCCGGCAGGCCGATCTCGCGCCAGTACTGGTGGGCCTCGTCGTCATCGAGGTAGATCGTCACGTGGAGCCGCTCGGCATCGATGCGGTAGATCTCGGTGAGGAGTTCCCAGGCCCAACGGATGGCTTCGCGCTTGAAGTAGTCGCCGAAGCTGAAGTTGCCGAGCATCTCGAACGCCGTGCAGTGGTGCAGGTCGCCGACCTCCTCGATGTCCGTCGTGCGGAAGCAGCGCTGCACGGTGACCACCCGCCGATGCTGGGGAGGCTCTTCGCCCAGGAAGATGGGCTTGAACTGCTGCATCCCCGCAGAGGTGAACAGGGATGTGGGGTCGCCGATGGGCACGAGCGGCCACGGCGGCAGCTCGACGTGCCCGCGAGCCTTGAAGAACTCCACGAACGCCGTGCGGATTTCGTCAGAGGTGCGTGGGGGTTCGCTCATCGGTGGAATGCATGCTACGGAGGTGGTTTCCCCACTGTCGAGCCGAGGGTTGACAGGGGCAGCGGCGCAGCGGTCGAATGATGCCAGTTCTGTCGAGGAGGCGCAGATGGCCGTCCGCGGATACGTCCTCATCGAGGCCGACGTGGGGAAGGCGAAGGCCGTGAGTTCCGCCATCGCGCAGCTCTCCTATCCGGGCAGCCGCGTGGCAGCGGTCGACACGGTGACGGGGCCGTACGACGTCGTCGTCCAGCTCGAGGCCGACGACCTCGACACGCTGGGCAACGCCATCACCGAGGCGATTCAGAAGGTGCCGGGCGTCCAGCGGACGACGACGTGCCTGGCCGTCCGCCTCTCCTGAAGCACGAGGAGCCGGGCCGGGAGCGCACGCCACGATGACCATCCCTGTCTCCGAGATGATTTCGGTCGAGGAGGCGCGGGAGCGGATCCTCTCGTACGTCTCGCGTCTGGAGCCGGTGCGTGTACCCATCCTCGAGGCGCTGCGTCAGGTGACGGCCGAAGACGTGGGCGCCCCGTTCGATATTCCGCCGCTCGACAACACGGCCATGGATGGGTACGCCGTGCGCGCAGCGGACACTGCGGGGGCAAGCCCCGAGAGTCCCCGGGAGCTGCGCGTCGTGGCCGACCTGGCGGCGGGCGCCGTGCTCGACATGGTGGTGCAGCCCGGCGAGGCGGTGCGGATCATGACCGGCGCACCCGTCCCGCCGGGGGCCGACGCTATCGTGCCCTTCGAGGAAACGGATGAGCCCCTTCGGGGACCGAACGAGCCGCCGCGACGGGGAAGCATGGTGCGCATCTACAAGGAGGCGCGGGTAGGGGCCAACATCCGGCGCCGGGGCGAAGACGTCCGGAGGGGCACGGTCGTCATCCCGGCGGGTCACGTGATCCGGCCCGCAGAGGTCGGCGTGCTCGCCAGCCTCGGCCTGCGGGAGGTGCCGGTCTACCGCCGGCCGGTCGTCGCCATCCTCTCGACCGGCGACGAGATCACCGAACCGGGGCAGCCCCTCGAGCCGGGGCACATCTACGACTCGAACGCCTACAGCATCGCCGCGATGGTGCGGGCGAACGGCGGGATCCCCCGCATCCTGGGGGTCGCCCGCGACACCGTCGACGACCTCACGGCGAAGATCCACGAGGGGCTCGACGCCGACATGCTCGTGACGAGCGCGGGCGTCTCGCGGGGGGACTTCGACGTGGTGAAGGACGTTCTGGCCCGGGAAGGCGAGATCGCCTTCTGGACGGTGCGCATGAAGCCAGGCAAGCCTCTCGCGTTCGGCGCGTTCAGGGCGCCAGACGGCCGGCGCGTACCGCACCTCGGCCTGCCGGGGAACCCGGTGAGCTCGATGGTGTCGTTCGAGCTCTTCGGGCGGCCCGCCATCTTCAAGATGCTCGGGCGCAGCGACTGGGAGCGTCCCACCGTCGAGGCGATCCTCGAGGACACGATCGCGAACGACGATGGGCGGCGATTCTTCGCGCGCTGCATCGTGACGCGGGGTGACGATGGCGAATGGCACGCCCGGCTCACCGGCCCGCAGGGAAGCGGGATCCTCACCAGCATGAGCGCTGCCAATGGACTGGCCGTCCTGCCCGAGAACCGCCCCGTGGCGAGGCCGGGCGAGCGCATCACCGTCATGATGCTCGACTGGGAGCACGCTCCCTGACCAGGGCGCTACTCCATCGACGCCGTCGGCGAGAGCTCCCGGAGGACGCCGTCATGCATCTCGAGGATGCGGTCGGTGAGGGCTGCCATGGCCATATCGTGCGTCACCATGATCCCCAGCTTGTTCCGCAACTTGATTTCGGCCTTGAGCGATTCCACGACCTGGCGACCCCGCGCCGAATCGAGCGCCGCCGTCGGCTCATCGACGAGGATGAGCGCCGGGTCGTTCATGAGCGCGCGGGCGATGGCGACGCGCTGACGCTCTCCGCCGCTCAACTCCGTCGCGAGCGCGTTCGCACGTTGGGAGAGGCCGAGCTCTTCGAGGAGCCGGTCGGCCCGCTCGCGGGCGGTCCTCCGGTCGACCCCGCCAATGTCGGCCATGACCAGGAGGTTCTCCCGGGCCGTGAGGTACGGGATGAGGTTGTTCGCCTGGAAGACAAAGCCGACGCGCTGCCGACGGAATGCGGCGAGCTTCCGGGAATCGAGGCGGTCGATGGCGATGCCGTCGACGCGGATCGTGCCGCTCGTCGGGCTCAATAGTCCGCCGATCATGGCGAGGAGGGTCGTCTTGCCGGAGCCGCTGGGCCCGACAACGGCGAGGAACTCCCCGGCGGAAGCCGAGAAGGTGGCGCCCTTGACCGCCTCCACCGGCTCCGCGGCTCCGTAGTACGTCTTCGAAAGCTCGACCACTTCGAGTGCGACGACCGTCACTGCTGCTGCCCCAGCGCGATGATGGGATCGGTGCGGAGGATTCGCCGCAGGGAGAACGCCGCCCCCACCAGGCTCGCTGCCAACAGGAGGAGCGCCGTCGTAACCACGGTGGGCGGATTGAAGGCGATGGGCACCGGTTCCGGCAACCGCTGGATGGCGTTGCCGGTGAGGACGGCCAGCGGCAGCGCCACCGCGACACCGAGCACCGAGATAGTCAGCACCTGGACGACGAGCTGGCGGAACACGTAGGCGTTCGATGCGCCCAGCGCCTTCAGTACGCCGATGTTCGGGACCTTCTGCAGGGTGAGCACGTAGAAGAAGACGCCGACCACGAGGGAGCCGATGAGGTAGCCGAACGCGCGGAGCGCCGACACCGTCGACTGCTGGCCGGCGACTCCCTCGATGTTCGCGAACGCGGTGTCCTTGTCGACGATTTCGTAGCCGGGTGCACGGGTGCCCGGCAGCCGCTCGCCCTTCAGGAGGACCACGCTGGCCTGCGGCGCCCCGTCAGCCTCACCGTAGCGCAGCGCTCGCCAGTCGCTCCGGGTGATGTACACCGCGGGCTGGAAGAAGAAGTACCCCTCCTCGACAACCCCGACGATGCGGAATTCTCGGGTCTGCAGCCGGAGGGAAACCGGGACCGTATCCCCGAGGCGATACCCCGACGTCCGCAGGAATGCCCGGTCGGCGAGCATCGCCCCGCTTTCGCCCGGAGCCAACGAACGCCCCTCGACGACCCGCGGTTCGGCGATCGTCCCCGGGTCGAAGCCAAGGAATGCGGCACTATCAATGATTCCATCCGCTGTTCGAATGTTCGCGGCCACATATCCGAGCGGCGCCCCTTCCCGCACCCCCGGCGTGGAGAGAATGGCGTCGATCGCCGCCTGGGAGAGCTCGGAGCGGATGACGCTCAGCCCCGCAGCGTCGGAGTAGGCGATGGCGTCGGCATCGAAGTTGCGCAATGCCGACCCGGCAAGCTCGTTCAGGCCGAGGCCGAGCCCGTTGATCATGGCGACCAAGTAGGAAATCAGCGTCACGATGAGGCCGATGAGGGCGAATTGGAGACGACGGCGCCGCAGTTCGAGAAGGCCTAGCATACTTCGATGTTTGCATAGCCGCTCCCGGCGGGCCAACCCCGGCTCATTCGGCGGCTGTCCCGCTCGCGGAAGCGAGGCGCTCGCCGTACTGCGCCAGAAACCACCGGCGGTACTCGTCCCGTTCGAGCTTCGAACGACCGTGGACGCGATACCACTCCACGGTTCGCGCCAGCCCCTCTTCGAGGGAGACCCTTGGCGCCCAGCCAAGCGCGCGGGCCGTGGAGGCATCGAGCGCGTAGCGGCGGTCGTGGCCCGGCCGGTCGGCCACCGGCCGGATTAATTCGAGCGAAGCCCCCGTGAGGCCACAGATAAGCTCCGCCACGCGCCGGTTGGGTACCCGTTCACCGGAGGCGACGTGGACTACCGCCGGTTCACTGTCCAGCGAGGCGAGGATGCGGCGGAAAGCCTCGACGAAGTCGGCAATGTACAGCCACTCGCGCTCCTGCAGGCCATCCCCGTACAGGGGCATGGGCTCGCCGCGGAGCGCCTGGGTGATGAAGAGCGGGATGAACTTCTCCGGGTGCTGGCGCGGGCCGTAGAGGTTGCAGGCGCGCACGACCGTCACCGGGAGCCCGTACGTGTGGCGGTAGGCGGCGATGAGGAGTTCGGCGGCAGCCTTGCTCGCCGCATACGGGCTCGCCGGGGCGAAGGGATGGTTCACGTCCGCCTCGACGCCCGGCGGGAGCGACCCGAACACCTCGTCGGTGGACATGTGAACGAACCGGACGCCCGGCCAACGGCGGACCGCCTCGAGGAGCACGGCCACGCCTTCGACGTCGGTGCGGACGAACGGCACGGGGTCGTGCAGGGAGCGGTCCACGTGCGTTTCGGCGGCGAAGTTCACCACCACGTCGGCTTGGGCCGTGAGCTCAGCCACGAGTGCCGCGTCGCAGATGTCGCCCCGGACGAACCGGTAGCGGGGACTCGCGGCAACGGCAGCGTTGTTGGCCGGGTCTGCCGCATACGTCAGGGCATCGAGATTGATGACTTCGTGGCCGTCGGCGATCAGAGCGTCGATGACATGGCTGCCTATGAATCCGCAGCCGCCGGTGACGAGGAGCCTCATGGCAGCTCGACCGCCGAGTGGTCGCCCAAGGTCACGCTCGCGCCGGCCGGCAGCCCCGAAACCCTCGCATCACGCCCGATCATCGATGCCGAGAGTCCCGCGCACCGTTCGATGCGCGCCCGCTCCATCACGATGGCATTCGAGACCTCCGACGCGACGATCTCCGCGCCTGCGCCGACCGAGACATACGGCCCAACGCGCGAATCGCGGATGCGGGCGCCGGTGGCGATCGCGACCGGGCCGACGACTTCGGAGCGTTCGACGACGGCCCCCGCTTCGATGACGGCGCAGCCGATGATGCGGCAATCGCGCAGGACGGCCTGGGGAGCGACGAACGGCTCCATGTCGGCGAGGACGATGCGGTTGGCAGCGAGCGTATCCTCCATCTTCCCTGTGTCCACCCACTCGGCCTCGGTGTACGTGACGTCGACGCGGAGCCCGCGCTCGAGGAGACCGTTGATGGTGTCGGCGATCTCGAGCTCGCCGCGGGCGCTGGGGCGCTGCGCTGCCACGACATCGAAGACGACGGGGCGGAATCCGTAGATCCCCACCACGGCGAGGTCGGAGGGCGGCTCGGCAGGCTTCTCCACCACGCGCACCAGCCGGTCGCCGTCGAAGACGGCGACACCGAACGCCGAGGGATTCGGGACGCGCCGGACGATGACCGCGCCGGCGGCATCGCTGCGGCGGAAGCGCTCGACGAAGTCGCGGATGCCCCCCCGCAGCATGTTGTCGCCGAGGTAGAGGAGGACGGGCTCGCCACCGGCAAAATCGCTGGCCAGCCCGAGGGCGTGGGCGATGCCGAGCGGTGCCGGCTGACGGAGGTAGGTGAATCGGGCACCGAAGGCTGAGCCGTCGCCGGCGGCAGCCATCACCTGGTCGGCGGTGTCTCCGACGACGATGGCGACCTCGTCGATGCCGGCCTCGACAATCTGGCGGAGGGCGAAGAAGAGCACCGGCGTGTTCCCGATGGGCAGGAGCTGCTTGGCGCCGGAGTAGGTAAACGGTCGCAGGCGGCTCCCCTTGCCGCCCGCCAGCACGACTGCCTTCACGACGCGCGAGGATACGGACCGATTCGCGGTCAAGCAACGCGACCGGTACGATCGCGGCTCGTGCTGACGGCTCTCGTGAACGCAACGTCGGTGCCCCCACGCCCGGCAGGCGCCGGTCGGTACGCCATCGAGCTGATGCGCGCACTCGCCGCGGCCGAGGGGGTTCGGATGCTCGTCGCCGGTCCCCCGTGGCTGAGGGCCTACGGCATCCCGCTCGCTCTCGAAGCGCCGGCAGCCGGAGCTGCGGCGCGCACCGCGTGGGAAGTTTCGGCTTTGCCGTGGCGTGTGCGGAAGATGGAGTACGACGTGTATCACGGCACTCACTTCACCGTGCCGCCAGGTCTGGGAAAGCCGACGGTGGCCACCGTCCACGACGTGACCTTCTACCTGCTGCCGCGGCGCTACGACCCCCTCCACCGGTGGTATTACCGTGCGCTCGCCGAGTCTGCCGCTCGGGCAAACCGCATCATCGTGCCCTCGCGCTCGGTGGCCGATGCGTTCGTCGATCGGTTCCCGCTGACGAAGGGCCGCATCCGGGTGGTGCCCGAAGCCCCCTCGGCAGTGTTCCGCCCGGCGTCCGACGGAGAGGTCGCCGAGGCGCTCGAGCGCCACGGGATCGAGCCGCCGTTCCTCCTCTGCGTGGGAACCGGGGAGCCGAACAAGCGGGCCGTCGACGCGGTGCGAGCGCTGCCGCTGCTCCTCGAGAGGGGCATCGATTGCCGCCTCGCGCTGGCAGGGAATCCAGGAAGGCTGACCGTCCCGCTCGCCAAGGAGGCGGAGCGGCTGGGGGTCGGCAGCCGTGTGCGCTTCCTCGGTTACGTGACCGACGACGACCTCCGGGCGCTCTATACAGGCGCCGTGGCGCTGGTCTTTCCGTCGCTCATCGAGGGTTTCGGGCTCCCGCCGCTCGAGGCCATGGCCTGCGGAACACCGGTTATCAGCAGCGATGCTCCGGCGATGAACGAGGTGCTCCGCGGAGCGGCCATCTTCGTGCCCCGCCGAAACCCGAGGGCGATCGCCGAGGCCGCCGCCCAACTGCTGCGCGAGCCCTCGCGGCGCGAAGAGTGGTCGGCGCGCGCGCGCGAATACGCGGCAGCGTTCTCGTGGCAGCGGACGGCCGCAGAGACAGCCGCGGTGTACCGGGAGGCGGCGGGGCGGTGAGCGCGGGCATCGTCATCGTGACGTACCGCTGCATGGATGAGGCCCTGGCTTGCCTCGCCTCGGTCGAGCGGTACGTTCCGGAGCTGCTGCCGACGACGGTGGTAGTGGACAACGCCTCAAGCGACAGCACGGCTGAGGCCATCCGGGGGAGGTTTCCAGAAATCCGCGTTGTCGAACACCGGCGGAACTTGGGTTTCGCCGCGGCAGCGAACACCGGCATCGGTTTGCTACAAGGGTGCGAAGCGGTCCTGCTCCTGAACCCGGATGCCGTCCTCGTCGATGCAGGACTCCCGGCCGCGGTGGCCTTTGCGAACGAGCACGGCGACATCGGCGTGCTCGGGCTCCGTGTCGAGAACCCGGACGGGAGCGTGCAGCTCTCGTGCCGCCGCTTCCCTAGCCACCGCACGGCGCTCTTCAACCGCCACTCCCTCGTTACCCGCCTCCTCCCCGGGAACCGGTGGTCGCGCGACTACCTCATGAGCGATTGGGACCACAACGAGGTGCGGGACGTGGATTGGGTCTCGGGCGCGGCCATGCTCATCCACCGGCGCGCGCTCGAGCGGGTGGGCATCCTCGACCCGGGCTTCTTCTTCAGTATCGAAGACGTCGACTACTGCCGGCGGGTGTGGAACGCAGGGCTTCGGGTAGTGTACTGGCCGCACGCCCGCGTCGTGCATCACATCGGCCGAAGCTCCGGGAAAGCGCCGGTTCGGGCGATGGCCGCGCACCACTTGGGGATGTGGCGGTACTACCGGAAGCACCAGCGGGGCCCGTGGTGGCTCGACGCGGCGACCGCGGCAGGGATCGCTGCCCGCTTCGGGGTACACCTTGCCGCGCATGCGCTTCGGCAGGCGCGAAGACGCTGGACCTCCCGTTCACGAGACTTCGCCGGGGCCGAGGTCGGCCGGACGCCGTAACCGCCACGAGGCGACGCGCCGGGAATTCCAGAACGTCGAGGCGTAGCCCAGGAGCACAACGAGGCCCACCGTGAAGGCGACCACCGCCCCACCCACCACCGCCGACCCAGCAGCCTTGTACCACTGGTGAAGCCCCAGCGCCGCAGCGCAGAAGACCGCCGTCAACCCGTAGATGATGAGGGCAACCAGCGACGAATCGCCGACGAGCCGCGCAATCCGGTCGTGCACGTGGTCCTGGTCGGGCTCGAAGGGGTTCCGCCGGTCGAGGAATCGGCGGAGGAAGGCCACACCGGTATCGAGGATGGGGAGTCCGAGCGCGACGAGTGGGATGTAGAGCGGCACACGGCCGGTGCTGTCGACGAATCCGGCAATGCTCAAGGCTCCGAGGGAGAAGCCGAGGAAGTAGGCACCCGAATCGCCGAGGAAGCGCCGCGCCCGTGGGAAGTTGAACGGGAGGAACCCGGCGGCAGCACCGGCCAGCGCGGCGAAGAGCATGGCGATGAGGTCATGGCCGAGGTCCCAGGCCACGTAGCTCATGGTAGCCGAGGCGAGGATCGCCACCCCCGCGGCGATCCCGTCCCGCCCGTCGATGAGGTTCATAGCGTTTGTGACGAGGACGAGCCAGAAGACCGTCACGAAGGGGTCGGCGGGACCGAGGTGCAACACCGAACCGGTGGGCAGGGTTAGTTCGCCGACCCGGAAGCCAACGCCCCAGAGAGCAGCCGCGGCGCACACCTGGGCGCCCAGCTTCAGCCACCAGGGTCGGTCGCGGAAATCGTCCCAAGCACCCACGGCGAAGACGACGCCTCCGCAGAGGGCGAGGCCTACGTACGGAACCCAGTCCTCGGTCACGAAGCGCCGCGCCTCTGCCGAGACGAGCGCCGCACCGGTAGGGGCGATGAGGAAGGCGGCGGCGATGGCGAAGCCACCGATCCGGGGAATGGCCACCGGGCCCACGTGGCGGCCCTGCTTTGTCGGGAGTTCGAGGAGCGCCGTAACCGGGAGCGCCACGGCCGCGGCGAAAAGGAACGTGGCGAGTTCCGGGGTCATCTCCACTCCCGACGTCGTCTGATGCGGGGAAGATACCGCGGAACCGGCTCTGCCGCGAGCCGCAATCGGCCGCGATACTGGGAAGGCAACGATGCTGACGAACGCCGCCGCTTCGCACACCGAACCGGAGCCTTGCGGGTGGCCCATCGACCTTTCAGGCACGGGATTGCGATGGCGGGGCCGGCTCTGGATCGCCGGCGCTCACGCTCTCGGCGGCGAGTCCCTGGAACCCGCCATCGGCGAGGGAGCCTGGGTGCTGGATTGCGCGGGGCTCGTGAAGCATCGCTGGGAGCACCGTGCCATCCGCTTCGCCCAACGGGTGTTCGAAGACTTGGAGCGGGTCCCGTCAGGCTTCGAGCGTCTCCTCGACCTCTGCCGAGCCTGGGCAGCGGACCTCGCCCGGGAGCAGCCGCCTCACGTGGTCGTGGCCTGCGCCCACGGGATGAACCGGAGCGCGCTCGCAGCGGGGCTCATCCTGCGCGAGGCCGGCGTTCCGCCGGCAGAGGCTGTGGTACGCATTCGGGCGGCCCGCCCCGGTGCATTGAACAACCGCGTCTTCGAGTCGCTGATCGTCTCGTCAGGATGAGCCGTCGCCGTCCTCACGCGCATCGCGCCCGGCGAGGAGGTCGGGGCGCCGCTGCTGCGTGCGCAGGAGCCGCTGCTGCTTCCGCCACTCGGCGATGCGGGCATGGTGACCGCTCAGGAGGACCTCGGGCACGCGCCAGCCCTTGTACTCGGCCGGGCGGGTGTACTGGGGATGCTCCAGCAGGCCGTCGGCAAACGACTCGTCCTCCGGCGACGCGTCGTCGCCCAGCGCTCCCGGGACATGGCGGGTGACCGCGTCGATGAGGACCATCGCAGGCAGTTCGCCCCCCGTGAGGACGTAGTCGCCGATCGAGATTTCGCGGTCGACGCAGTGCTCAATGAACCGCTCGTCCACTCCTTCGTACCGGCCGCAGACGAGGACGAGCCGCGGTTCGCGGGCCAGCTCCCGCACGATGCGGTCGTTCAGCCGTTCGCCCTGGGGAGAGAGGTAAATCACGAGCCCCCGGGGCTCGGCCATCGACTGGACAGCCTCGAGGGCGCGGTCGAGCACGTCGACGCGCATCACCATGCCGTGCCCGCCGCCGAAGGGGTAGTCGTCAACGGTGCGGTGCTTATCGAGGGCCCATTCGCGGATGTTGTGGACGTACAGGTCGAGGAGCCCGCGCTCCCTCGCCCGCTTGATGATCGATATGTCGAGCGGGCCGGTGAAGGCTTCCGGGAAGAGGGTGAGAACGTCGACTCTCATGGCGTTCGGGCGTCGTGGTCGACCGGACCGGCAAGGAGCTCGGCCGCGTGGCCGAGGAGCGGAAGGAGCACGGTGAGGCCGTCCTCCACCGCCCTTGGGCTGCCAGGGAGGTTCACGATGAGCGTCCGACCCCGAATCACGGCCACGCCGCGGGAGAGCGCGGCATACGGCGTGTGACGGAGGCCTTCGAGCGCGATTGCCAAAGGAAGAGCCGGGACGAGCCGCTCGGCAACGTCGAGGGTGGCCTCAGGGGTGATGTCGCGGGGGGTGAGACCTGTACCGCCCGTCGTGATGACGACGTCGCACACCCCGGCGTCGCACCACTGGCGGAGCAGGTCGGCGATCGCGCCCCGTTCGTCCGGCAGCACGCTCCGCGCGACGACGCTGTGCCCGGCAGCGGCAAGCCGCTCGGCGAGGAGGTCCCCTGAGCGGTCAGCGCGGGCCCCAGCGGCGGCGGAATCGGAGATGGTCAGGACCGCGATGCGCGCCACATCCCCATGGTACGGCGCCGGCGCGGGGCGAGCGGGAGTGAAATTCATTGCGGGGGTGTATTGACAGCTCTAGTGGGCGACGCTAGAGTCCCGGTGTGGAGTTGTGGGGACTAATGGGGAATCGCCCCATAAATGTGGAGCCGAACCCCTCCCCCGCTCCTCCTGAGCGCGAGGGCGAATGAGGCATGCGGTTCCGCGGCCGGTTCGAGTACACGGTGGACGACAAGGCGAGGGTTGCCTTGCCGCCCCGCTACCGCGCCGCCTTCGAAGCCGGTGCGGTGCTCCTCCCTGGCGCGGAACCGTGCATCCAGGTGTACACGCAGGAGGGGTTCGACCAGCGCGCCGCGGTCATCGAGCGGCTGCCGTTCGAGAGCGCCGAGGGACGGCTGGCGCGCCGAGCCTTCTGGGGGTCGGCCTTCGACGTCACCAAGGACGCCCAGGGGCGAATCCTCCTGCCGGAGAAGCTGCTGCAACATGCCGGCATTCGGCGGGGGGCGGAGGTGGTGATCGTCGGCGTGAACGAGTGTTTGGAGATTTGGGACCGGGTGCGCTGGGAAGAGCAGGAGGCTCAGCAGTGGGCGGCCATCCCGGCCGTGATGGAGCGGACCGCGCAGCGGGGAGAGGGGGCGTAACGTGGCGGTGATGACGCAGCAGCCGGTGCATGTCCCGGTGATGACGGAGGAGGTCCTCCGGTTCCTCGACGTTCGCCCCGGAGGCCGCTACATCGATGCGACGGTCGGACTGGGCGGCCACGCCGAGGCGATCCTGCGGGCGAGCGCGCCCGACGGGGAGCTCCTCGGCCTCGACCGCGACCCCGAGGCGCTGGAGTTCGCGCGCACGAGGTTGGCGCCGTTTGGGAGGCGGGCCAACCTCGTGCACGCGAACTTCCGCGATCTCGGGGCCATCGCCCGCGCGCAGGGGTTCGAAGCGGTCGACGGCATCCTGTTTGACTTGGGCGTGTCATCGCTGCAGCTCGGCGAAGCCGAGCGCGGGTTCTCCTTCGCACTCGAAGGGCCGCTGGACATGCGGATGGACCCTTCGAGCGGCGGACTCACGGCGGCGGACATCGTCAACACGTGGAGCGAAGCCGAACTTGCCGAATTGCTCGCTCGCTACGGCGAGGTGCGCGGCGCACGCAAGATTGCCAGGGCAATCGTCCGGGCGAGGCCGCTGCGCACCACCTGGGAGCTCGCCAGAGCCGTCGAGCAGGCTGTGGGGAGCGCGAGAGGCCAAACCAAAATCCACCCCGCCACCAAGGTCTTCCTCGCGCTTCGGATCCGCGTCAACGGTGAACTCGACAGCCTTGACGCAGCCCTTCCGCAAGCCCACAGCCTGCTCGGCTTTGGGCCAGACGGCCGCCACGGCGGCCGCCTGGTAATTATCGCATTCCACTCGCTGGAAGACCGGCTGGTGAAGCGGTACTTCCAGCGGGAGTCGAAGGACTGTCTCTGTCCCCCCGGGGTGCCCGTGTGCCGGTGCGGTCACCGGGCCACGCTGCGGGTACTCACCCCGAAAGCCGTACGGCCGAGCGCCGAGGAGGTAGCACGAAACCCGCGGGCCCGCAGCGCCGTGCTGCGCGCAGCTGAACGGCTCCCGGGGCAGCGCGAGACCGGCGCGCTCGGAGGGGCGTGATGGCTTCTCTGGGCCGGCCGATCGCCCAAGACGGGACAGCAGGAGCGCGACGCCAGGGGTTGCGCCTCCCTGCGGTGAATTGGTGGCTCGTGGCCGCCATCGCCGTCTTCGTCATCGGCGCCGCCCTCCCCGTTCTGCAGAGCAGCGCAACCACGAGCCGCGGCTTCGACATCCGCACCGTCGAACAGCGGCAGGCGGAGCTGCGGGGCGAGATCGCCGCCCTCGAGGCGCAGATCGCCATGCAGAGCTCGCTGGAGCGGATCCGGCAGCGGGCCGAGGCGATGGGCCTGCGCCCGGCGAGCGCGCCGATCGTCGTGAACGTGGATGTCCCGGGCCCGGAGCCCGCGAGAATTCCGGCCGAGTATCTCCCCGCGGCCGTTCCAACCCCGGAACGGCCCGACTCGTGGTGGCGGTCGCTGCTCCAGTGGCTGCCCCTGCCGGAGTAGGACACCGCCGGGGGCTTAGGCTGCCCGGCAGGAGGCGCGTTCGGAATGGCGTTCGAACCGGCGCAGCGCACTGGCCGCGTCTGGCTGCCCGCAGCCGGCTTCGGGCTGTTCGGGCTGCTCGTGCTGGCGCGGCTCGTGCAGCTCCAGGTGCTCAACCACCCCGAATTCGCGGCGAAGGCCGCGTCCGAAATGGTGGCCGCCGACACGCTGTACGCTCGCCGGGGCGCCATTCTCGATCGCAACGGTCACCCCCTCGCCCTGACGGTAGATACCTGGGACGTGTACGTGAGCGCTCGCGCCTGGCGCGATGAAGCCGTCGCCGTGCGCGCATCCGAGGCGCTGGCGAAGGCGATCGGCGGCGATGCCTTCGCCATCCGGCAGCGGGTTCGCGAACTCGAGTCGGGCGACATCCTCGTGGCACGGGACATCCCGTTCGAGGTCGGGCGCGAGCTGGACCGACAAGGGCTTCCCGGCGTGACGCTGCTGCCGAACATCGCCCGGGCTCATCCGGAAGGCGACTTGGGCGCATCGGTCATCGGCTTCATCGGGGCCGACAACAGCGGCCTGGCAGGCATCGAGGCGGCACTCGATTCCCTTCTCGGCGGGACACCGGGCCGCGCAATCTTCGAACGGGACAGCGCCGGCCGGCCGATTCCTTTGGGTCGGTACGTCGCCCGACAGCCTGTGCCCGGGGCAGATGTGGTCCTCACCATCGACCGCACGCTGCAGGACCTCGCGGAGCGGGAGCTGCGCACGGCGATCGAGGAGCACCGGGCGACGGGCGGGACGCTCATCATCATGGACCCGAACACCGGCGAGATCTTGGCTCTCGCCTCGGAGCCGTCCTTCCGGTACTCGACGCTCGACCTTTCGCGAGAGGACCAGATCGACCTGCTGCGGAACCGGGCCGTCACCGACCTGTACGAGCCCGGGAGCGTGATGAAGGTAATCACAGCGGCCGCCGCGCTCGATGCCGGGGTCGTTACGCCTGACACATCGTACGTGGACACGGGCGTCGCCTGGGTCGCCGGGGTACCGATTCGGAACTGGGACTACAACGTCTACGGCACGCAGACGATGACCGGCGTGCTCCAGCACAGCATCAACACCGGGGCGATTTTCATGGCCGAGCGGCTTGGGGCGGAGCGGTTCCATCAGTACCTCGACGCCTTCGGCTTCGGGCGCCGCACGGGGATCGAGCTCCAGGGGGAGACGCCCGGGATTTTCCGTCGCCCATCGGACCCCGATTGGTCCCCGGTGGACCTCGCGACGCAGTCCTTCGGACAGGCCATCAGCGTCACGCCGCTGCAGATGGCCGTCGCCTTCGCCGCGGCCATCAACGGCGGGCAGCTGCTCGAACCGCACATGGTGAAGGGGTACGTGCTGCCTGACGGCACGTGGCGCCCCGTCGAGCCGAAAGTCATCGACCAGGCGATATCGCCCCAGACGAGCGCCACGCTGCGGCAGATGCTCGGCGCCGTTGTCGACCCCGGCTGGTACCACCCTGCCAACCCGCGTTTCTACACGGCGGGGGGCAAATCGGGCACGGCGAACGTCCCCGTCGTGAACGGGTACAACGACCGGCAGATCGCGTCCTTCGTGGGCTTTGCGCCCCTCGAGAATCCCCGCATCCTCGTGATGGTGAAACTCGACGATAACGCCGACTTGCAGACGGGCACCCAAGCGGCCGGCCCGGTGTTCGCGCGCGTCGTCGACGAGGCGCTGCGCCACCTCGGCGTGCCCCCCGAGAAGGAGCCGGAGGGAGGCCGATGACCGCCCACCTGACGACCGACTTCATGCGCGACATCCTGTCGGCCGCGGGGGCGGACGTCCGCTTCGGCGGGAGCGCGGAGATCCGCGACGGCGTGGCCGATTCGCGACAGGCGAAGCCGGGCGACCTGTTCGCCGCGTTTCGGGGCGAGCATCTCGACGGAAACGATTTCGTCGCGGACGCCCTCGAGCGGGGCGCCACCGCGGTGGTGTGCGAGCGTACCGACGCCCCGTCGCCGCCGGGGCGGACCATCGCCGTCACAGCCGACACGCGCGCGGCCATGGCAGCCCTGGCGCGCGCCTGGCGTCGGAGTTGCGGCGTGACTGTGGTGGGGATCACCGGAACGGTGGGGAAGACCTCTGCCAAGGAGCTCACGGCAGCAACGCTTGCCGGCCGGTTCCGAACCCATCGGAGCAAGGAGAACTTCAACTCGTACGAAGGGCTTCCCCTGGCGCTCATGAGCCTGCGTCGGGACCACGAGGTGTCGGTGTTGGAGATCGCGATGGACCGCCAGGGCGAGATCGCCCAGCTGTGCGGCATCGCCGAACCGCGCATCGGCGCGGTGCTCAACATCGGGGCGACCCACGCGGAAAAGGTGGGCACCATCGATGACATCGCCCGGGAGAAGCTGTCGCTCGTGCGAAGCCTGCCGCCGGAGGGGACCGCGCTGCTGAACGCCGACGACCCCCGAGTCGCGGCGGCGCGGGATTCGTTGCCGTGCCGAGTAGTCACCTTCGGAACGGGCGCCGACGCCGACCTCCGCGCCGTGGCGGTCCGCGATCTCGGGCTCGAAGGCGTGGAGTTCGACGTCCGGTTCGGCGGGGAGTTCGCCACGGCGCGGTCGCCGCTGCCGGGAGTCCATACGCTCGCGGCAGCGCTTACCGCCCTCGGCGCGTGCCTCGCCCTCGGCCTCAGCCTCGTGGACGGCACCGCGCTGCTGTCGAGCGCACGCCCTTCCGGGCGCATGGTGCCGCGCCGCGGACGAGGCGGCTGGCTGGTCCTCGACGACCGGTACAACGCCAGCCCGGCATCGATGGAGGGGGCGCTCCGCTTCCTGGCGGCGCGCGAAGGCCGGCGCATCGCCTTCTTGGGCGGGATGGCCGAGCTGGGCCCCTATTCCGAATCGGAGCACCGTCGCATCGGCCGCGTCGCGGCCGAATGCTGCGACCTAGTGGTGGTCTCGGGCGAATTGGCGATGCCGCTTGCCGACGAGGCGGAGCAGGCTGGCGCCCGCGTGGTGTGGTTCGCCAGCAAGGATGAGGCAGCGGGCTGGCTCGCGCCGCAGCTCCGCCCTGGCGACGTGGTGCTGGTGAAGGCATCGCGAGGGCAGGCGTTCGAGACCGTCATCCCCCGGCTGGAGGAAGGCGCGTGATCCACGCCCTCGTCTCGGGTGCGATTGCCTTCCTGGTGTCGCTGGCGCTCGGCTGGCCCATCGTGCGCTACCTGCGGTCCCGGGGAATCGGGAAGGAAATCAGTGAGTACCAGCCCGCCACGCACCAGAAGAAGGCAGGCACCCCGACCTTCGGCGGGTTCATCATTTGGGTGCCGACCTTCCTGGTGGCAGCCGTCGCGGTCGATTGGTGGAACCACCGTTCGATCCTGCTGCCGGTGGCGATGATCAGCGCCACCGGTGCGGCGGGCTTCATCGACGACCTGGGGAGCCTGCGGGGCCGGCGGTGGGGCCGAGGGCTTTCCTGGCGGTTCAAGCTCGGCTATTTGACGCTCCTCGGTGCCGCCGCTTCGTGGCTGCTCTACGACCAAATCGGCGTGGAGTCGATCAACGTGCCGTGGCTGGGCCAATACGCCTTGGGCCCGGCCTACATCGCCATCGCCCTGGCCACCATCGTCGCGACGACCAGCGCGGTCGCGGTCACCGATGGCCTCGACGCGCTGGCGGGCGGCACGACGCTCATCGCCTTCGTGGCCTACGGGATCATCGCCTTCGTCCAGGGTCAGGAGTTCGTCGCCACCTTCGCCATGATCGTCGCTGGGGCGAACCTCGGCTTCCTCTGGTACAACGCCCACCCGGCGCAGATCATCATGGGCGACACAGGGGCCCTGGCACTGGGTTCGAGCCTGGCCATCGTCGCCCTGATGACGGGCCACTGGCTGCTGCTGCCGCTCATTGGGATCGTCTTCGTCGCCGAAGCAGCGAGCAACCTCATCCAGATTTCGTATTTCAAGCTCACTGGGGGCAAGCGCGTCTTCCGCCGCGCCCCGCTCCACCACCACTTCGAAGAAATCGGCTGGGCCGAGACGCAGATCGTCACCCGGTTCTGGGTCGTGGCGATCGCGGCGGCCTTCCTCGGGGTAGCCCTCGCGCTGGCGGTGCCGGAATGATGACGCGCGAGCCGACGACGCTGGACCAGGTGCTGGCCGATCTTCGCGGACGGCCGGTCCTTGTGTACTCCCTGGGCATCGAGGGGCGCGACCTCGCCCGATGGCTGCTCGCCCGGGGAGCGCGCGTGACGATGTCGGACACCCGCGCGGCGGAGCAGCTCGCCGCCGCCGGGGCGGAACCGCCGCCCGGCATCGAGCGCGCGGTCCTCGGCCAGCCGCTGATCCATCCCGACGGGTTCGACCTCGTCGCGGTCTCCCAATCGATCCTGCGGTCCGACCGGGCCATCGAGCGGGCGCGCGCCCTCGGCATCCCGGTCGTCTCGCAGATGCAGCTCCTGTTGCGCTTGGCGCCGCCGCGGCGGGTCATCGGCATCACCGGGTCGAGCGGGAAATCGACCACCACCGCTCTCGTCGGCGAGATCGCCCGGCGCTGCCGGCCGGCGGTGCTCGTCGGCGGGAACCTCGGCGAACCCTTGCTGGAGCGGATCGAGGCGGTGCCGGCCGACGCCGACGTGGTGCTGGAAATCAGCCACACGCAACTGCAGTACACGGACCGATCCCCGGCTATCGCGGCCCTGACGAACGTGACGCCGAACCACCTCGACCAGTTCACCTGGGAGGAGTACGTCGAGCTGAAGCGTCACATCGCCGCCTTCCAGGGCGAGGGGGACGTCGTCGTCCTCAACGCCGACGACCCCGTGAGCTCCGCCTTCGCGAGCACGTACCGCAGCGCGGTGTGGTGGACGTCGCTGCGGGGCCCGGTGAGCGGACCGGGGGCCTGGCTCGACGGCGAGCGGGTCGTCGTGCGGACGGCCAACGGGGACGTCCGCGATGCGTTGCCCGCCCGGCAGCTCGCCCTCCGCGGCGAGCACAACCTCGCGAACGCCGTTATGGCGGCGGCCATCGCCGCCGTGGCGGGATATCCCGTCGAAGCGACCGCAGCCGTGCTCCGGACGTTCCGCGGGCTCCCCCACCGGCTGCAGGTGGTGGGCACGGTGAACGGCGCCTGCTTCGTGGACGACAGCATCGCGACGACGCCCGAGCGCACCATCGCCGCCCTCCGGTCGTTTCCGGGGCCGATCGTTCTCCTGCTCGGCGGGCGCGAGAAGCACCTCCCGCTCGAGGGCCTCCGAGCCGAGGCTGCCGCGCGCTGCCGGGCGGCCATCTGCTTCGGCGAATCGGGGGCGCTGTTCGCCGATGCGCTCCGCGGGGTACTGCCAACCGAGACCGTTCCCGACCTTCCCTCCGCAGTGGAGCGAGCAGCAGCCATCGCCCGGCCCGGCGACACGGTTCTCCTTTCGCCGGCGGCAACGAGCTTCGATGCCTATCCGAACTTCGCCGCCCGCGGCGACGCGTTTGCGGCCTTGGTCCGCGCGCTGCCGGGCTTCGAGGAGGCAGCGGAATGACCGCCATCGAACGCACAGGCGAGTGGCGTCCCGGGCGGCCCGAGTACGCCATCGTGGTGGTGGCGGGGGTCCTCACCGCGCTGGGGCTGGTGATGGTCTACAGCTCCAGCTTCGTCATCGGGCTCGCCCGCTTCGGCGACGGGCAGTACTACGTCGTCCGCCAGGCGATGTGGGCAGCGCTCGGCTTGGTGCTCATGGTCGCAGCAATGCGTACGGATTACCGCATCTACCGGCCGCTGGCGCTGCCAATTATGGGGGGCACGATTGCCGTGCTGCTGGCAGTGCTGGTGGCAGGCCAGGAAGCGGGCGGAGCGAAACGCTGGCTGGGCTTCGGCGAGTTCTCAGTACAGCCGGCGGAATTCGCCAAGCTCACGGTCATCATCTACGTGGCCGCGTGGCTGGCCGCGAAAGGAAGCAGCATCCGCAGCATGCAGAACGGACTGCTGCCGTTCGTGTTCATCGTCGGCGGCGTCGGCGTGCTCATCATGATGCAGCCGAACCTGGGCACCACCGCCATCATCGTCATTACCACCGTGGTGATGTTCTGGGTGGCGGGGGCAACGCTCGCGCAGATGGCCACCCTCGGCGCGACAGTGGCGGCGGCGTTGGCGTTCTTGGCCACGACCGAGGGATACCGGATGAACCGCATCCTGGCGTTCCTCGATGCGGAGCGCGACCCCCTGGGCCACGGCTTCCAGACGCTGCAGGCGCTCATCGCCCTCGGCAACGGCGGGCCCACCGGCGTCGGCCTGGGGGCCAGCCGCGGGAAGTTCTTCTACATCCCCGAAAGCCACACCGACGGCGTGTTCGCCGTGCTCGGGGAGGAGCTCGGACTAGTGGGTACGGCCAGCGTCCTCCTGCTCCTGCTCCTGCTCATGGTGCTCGGGTACCAGGCCGCGCGGCGCGCGCGGGACCAGTTCGGCCTCCTGGTGGCAACGGGCATCACCACGTGGCTCACGGCCCAGGCGCTCGTGAACATCGGCGGCATCGTCCGGCTCATCCCCCTCACAGGCGTGCCGCTGCCGTTCCTCAGCTACGGAGGAAGCGCGCTGGCGGCCGAGCTGCTCGCCCTCGGCGTGCTTGTCAACATCTCCCGCTTCGGCCGCGACCGCGGCGGGTACCTCGACCGGGAGCACGAGCCGACATCGCGGCGGCAAATCGTCCGGAGGAGACCAGGATGAGGGTCGCGCTCGCCGCTGGCGGCACCGGCGGCCACATCCTTCCCGCGGTGGCGGTGTGGGAGGCGTTGCGTACGCTCCGGCCGGACGCCGAAGCCCGCTTCTTCGGGCCGGACGACCGCGGCGAGCGAGCGCTGGCCGAGCGCGCCGGCCTCGCTTTCGAACGGGTGCCGGCAGCGCCGGTGCGAGGCCGCGGCCCGGCAGCGCTGGCCCGGAATCTGTTCACCATCGCCAAGGGGACGGCCATCGCCGCCGCGGCCCTCCGACGGTTCGATCCCCACGTCGTCTTCAGCACCGGCGGCTACGGGAGCTTCCCGACGGCCCTCGCCGCCCGTCTCCTGCGGCGGCCGCTCATCGTCTACCTCCCCGACGTCGAGCCGGGCCTTGCCGTACGGGCGGAGCGGTGGCTGGCCACCCGCATCGCAACGGCGACCGAGGCGGCGCTCCGCCACCTCCCCGCAACGAAGACGCGGGTGACAGGGTATCCGGTGCGGGCTGCCTTCTTCGCCTTCGACCGCGCTTCAGCACGACGAGCGCTGGGCATCGCCGAAGAGGAGCGCGTGTTGCTCGTTGCCGGCGCAACGCAGGGAGCCCAGGCCATCAACCGGGCGGTGTTCGGCGGACTGGAGACGCTCTGCCGCGCCGCGCTCGTTCTCCACGTCACCGGCCCCCGCGATCTCGAAGCAGCCCGCGCTGGCCAGAACGCGCTGCCTCCTGCACTCCGGAAGCGATACCTGCCCGAAGCGTACCGGGAGGACCTCCCAGTGGTGATGCGGGCAGTTGACCTCGCGGTGATGCGGGCGGGGGCATCCGTGCTCGGAGAGCTGCCGGCGGCGGCGCTCCCGGCAGTGCTCGTCCCCGGGACGTACGCCGGCGGACACCAGCGCGCGAACGCCCGTTGGCTCGCCGAGGCCGGGGCAGCCGTCGTGCTCGAAGAGCACGAGCTGGAGCGGCTCGTTCCGACCGTCCTCGAGCTCCTCGACGACGAGGACCGGCGCTGGGCGATGGCCTCGGCCGCGGCGAGGCTCGCCCGTCCGGATGCGGCCGAAGCCATCGCGCACCTCGTGTTGGAGGTGGCATGGCGATGAGCGCGCGGGGCGCTGTCCACGTGATGGGGATCGGCGGCATCCACATGTCCGCCATCGCCCTCCTGCTCCACGAGCGGGGCATCCCGGTGACGGGCTGCGACCTGCAGGTCACCGACCTCACCGAGCGGCTCGCTGCTCGCGGCATCGCCGTCGTGCAAGGTCACGACCCCTCCCACCTCGAGGGCGCAGCCATGCTCGTTCGCACCGCGGCGATACTGGAAGAGCATCCGGAAATCGCCGCCGCCTTCCGCCGCGGGATCCCTGTGCGGGGCCGGGCCGAGATGGTGGCGGAGCTCATCGCGGGCAAACGGGTAGCGGCGGTCGCCGGATCCCATGGGAAGACCACGACGTCGAGCCTCCTGGCCTTCATCCTCCGCAGGGCGGGCCGGACGCCGATGTACCTCCTCGGGGGCGAGTCCCGCGACCTCGGGAGCCACGCCGCGTGGGGCGGACCGGAGTGCGTCGTCGAGGCGGACGAATACAAGAACGCCTTCCTCGCCTACGAGCCTGCGGTGGCGGTGATCACGAACGTCGAGCCGGACCACCTCGATTTCTTCGGCACGGCGGACGCATATCGCGACGCCTTCACGGCCTTCGTGCGGCGGCTTCAGCCGGGCGGGACGCTCATCTGGTGCGCCGACGATCCCGGAGCGCGAGCAGCCGTGGAGGCGGCAGGCCGGGCGGATATCGCCGACGAGCCGTACGGCTTCGACGCGGCAGCCCGCTGGCACATCCGCGCGTTCCGGCCCGAACCGGAAGGCGCGCGTTTCACCCTCGCGACGCCCGGCGGCGAGTGCCTCGACTTCACCTGCCGCGTTCCGGGGGAGCACTTCGCGCGCAATGCCGCAGCGGCCATCGCGGCAGCCGCGGCCTTCGGGGTCGAGCCGAAGGACGCCGTGGCGTCTGTCGCCGCCTTCGCCGGGGCGAAGCGGCGGCTCGAGCTTCTCGGCGAGCGCGACGGCGTCCGCGTCGTCGACGACTACGCGCATCATCCCACCGAAGTGCGGGCGACGCTGACGGCCGCACGCCGGCTGTATCCGCACGCGAGGCTCATCGGCGTGCACCAACCGCACACGTACTCCCGCATCGCCTACCTGTGGGAGTCTTGGCTCGACTGTTGGGACGGGCTCGACTTCCTCGTGATCCTCGAGACGTACGCGGCCCGCGAGCAGCCGCAGCCCGGGCGCGGCGCCCGCGACCTGGCAGCCGCAATCCGGCGGCCGCCGGCCCACTACGCCCCCGACTTCGAGACGGCCGCCCGGCTCGCCTGGCAGGCTGCTCGGCCCGGCGACGTCATCCTGACCATCGGCGCAGGCGACGTGTTCGAAGTGGGGCGGCGAATCCTGGAGGGCACACCGTGAGCGCCTTCGAGGGCCTGGCACGGACTTTCGCATCGTTCGGCGAGGTCCGCCTGAGGGAGCCGCTGGCGCGGCACACGACCTTCGGCATTGGCGGGCCGGCCGACCTCTTCGTCACCGTTCGGAGCGCTGAGGCGCTCGCCGGTGCGATGGCGGCCGCCGCACGCGAAGGCGCTCCGGTCTTCGTCCTGGGGAGCGGCTCGAACATCCTCGTGAGCGACCGGGGCATTCGGGGCGTGGTCATCGACAACCGCGCCCGGGCCGAGCGGAGCCTTGGCGCCTACCGGTTCCGCCTCGAGAGCGGCGTGTCCTTCGCAGCCTTCGCCCGCCGCGCGTGCCGCCAGGGCATCGCAGGCTTGGCGTGGGCAGTTGGCATTCCGGGAACGTTCGGCGGCGCGGTTGTGTACAACGCGGGAGCCTACGGTGGCTGCCTCGCCGACGTCCTCATGGCGGTCCGCATCTTTGCCCCCGGGGAGGGCGAGGAGTGGGTACCGGCCGAGCGTCTGGGGCTGGTGTATCGGGGCAGCGTGTTCACGCACGGGGCGTTTGCGGGCAAGGCCGTGCTCGAGGTGGAGCTGGCGCTCGAACCGGGAGACGCCCGCGAGCTCACAGCCCTCGCCGCCGAGTACGACCGCCGCCGGCTGGCAGCGCAGCCCCGGGGCCGCAACGCGGGCTCCATGTTCAAGAACCCGCCGAGTGCTCCAGCGTGGAAGCTCATCGACGCAGTAGGCCTCCGAGGAGCGCGACGGGGCGACGCGGCGATCTCAGAGCAGCACTGCAACTTTTTCGTGAACCTCGGCCACGCCAAGGCGGCCGACGTCGCCTGGCTGGTGGAAGAGGCCGAGCGCCGGGTGTTCGAGCAGTTCGGCATTCGCCTCGAACGCGAGGTCGCTTTCGTGGGGGAGTGGGATTAGGAAACGCGTTGCGGTGATCTTCGGCGGAAAGTCGGGCGAGCACGAAGTGAGCCTGGTCAGCGCCCGGAACGTGATGGCTGCCTTCGATCGCGAGCGCTGGGAGCCGGTGCCCTTCGGCATCTCGCGGGACGGCCGCTGGCTCACGCCAGCGGAGACCGCAGCGCAGCTCGCCGCCGGCGTCCGCAGCCTCACGGGCGGTCATCCCCTGCCGGCCGCGGCTGAGGCGCTGTCCGAACTGGGC
>DAOUCS010000166.1:0-4111 GCA_034431815.1 Dehalococcoidia bacterium | reverse complement strand
GCGGGCCCCCGACGCGTCTCGGCCGGCTGGGCGGGTACTCAGTTCGGTACGGTTACGCCCGGGTCGGGATACCGTTTTTGGTCGGAGTTCCCCGGGAAGGAGACCGTGGGCATCGTCGGGGCGATGTACTGGTCGAGGCAGACGTTACGGTAGGTCACGCCGTATTTCGTCGTAGTGCCTGAGCAGCGGGGGTCCTCGTGACCGGTGACGATCTCGCCGAACTGCGTGGCGACGAACGCCCCGCGGATGGGGTTGCGGAAGGCGTACCAGGCAGCTTCCAGTCGGCGGTCGACGCCGGTTTCGCCGGTGACCACCCAGGTGCCCAGGTCGTAAGCAGTGGCGTTCTCGTCCGGGCGGTAGAGCGTCGTTGCTCCGCAGATGGTCCAGCCGAAATCCCAGCCCCAATCGGGCTGGCCTGGGGCCGAGTACCACTGCTCGCATCCGATCCCTTCGGCCAGCGACGTCGCATCGAGGACGGCAATGATAGGCCGCTGCTCTTCGGCCGGAGTGGGATTCTGCCGGCGGGGGACCCGTGCGCCACCTTCGGATGCCGGGCGCGGGTCGCCGGCGTCGTACCAGCCCTGCCAGAAGGAGACGTTGCCGGCGGCGTCGCGGGCCCAGATCTGGTAGGAGTGGTACCGGCTCATGCGGTCCATCGGATTCGAGGCAGCGTGAACGCGGAAGTAGAGGTCGACCCCGTTCAGGCGCGTGCTGAACCCCTTCATGCCGGCGTGCTTCTCCGCATTCTCCTGCGGCGAAGTGTTGAACGGGCCGGTGAAGCGGACGGTATATCCGGCGGCGCCGATCCAATCCGGCGGCGGGTCGCCGTGTTCGTGGCCGGTGTAGCACGGCTTGCCGTCGGGACCGGTCACCACCGGAGGATGCCACCGATCCATTGGCTCGCCGCAGCGGCCGACGTTACCAAACGCGGGCGGCGCAGGCGACGCGGTCGAGCCCGGCGACGGCTGCGGCGTGGGCGAAGCCGCCACGCAGGCGAGGTGTGCTTCGCCCGCACCCTTCTGCGTAACCGCGAGGCTGCCGTCTTCGCAGCGGACGATGAGCGTCTCGCCCGGACGCAGCGAGGCGGTGCATGCCGAGAGAGCCACGACAACGGCGAGCAGTGCGCCTGCCACCGCCGCCCGCAGCGTCGTGCTCGCTGCCGTCGCCTTCATAGCGGTCCGACCTCCGGCGCCTCCCCTCGAGGAAAACTTCGGACGCAGCACCCGGCTGCGACACCCGCCGGCCCGTGACGAAGCGGTGACCGAACGCGAGACTGTGCCATCGCCCGCTTGGACGTCGCGGCTTCGGCGGTCATGGTGACACCGTGCGGCCAGTCTACCGCGAAGAGCCGTGCAAGACGGCACTGAACCGCGTGACCGGGATGCCGTTCCGCTGGTCGCTTAACCCCTACATGGGGTGCGCGCACCGCTGCACGTTCTGCTACGTCCGCGCGTTCGAGGCGCGCGCCCAGCGGCCGAGCGGCGCCGAATACGGCGCCTCCATCCGCGTGAAGACGAACGTTGCGGAGGTGCTCGCGGCCGAGCTGTCCCGCCCGGGGTGGCGCCGGGAACTCGTGGCCATCGGCACGGCGACCGACCCGTACCAGCCGGCCGAGGGCCGCTACCGCCTCACTCGCGCATGTCTGGCCGTGCTCGCCGGGGCCCGAACGCCGGCGAGCATCGTCACGCGCGGCCCGACGATCGTCAGGGACATCGATCTCCTTCAGGAGCTCGACCGCGCCGCCAGCGTCTCCGTCGCCTTCTCGATACCGACGCTGGACGAGCGGGTCTGGAAGGCCACCGAGCCTGACACTGCGCCGCCCATCCAGCGGCTGCGCGCGTTGGAGCGGCTGCGGGCTGCGGGGCTTGACGCAGGCGTGGCCCTCGCGCCGCTCCTGCCTGGGCTGAGCGATTCCGCCGCCGCCATTGCCCGGGTTCTGCGGGCCGCTAAGGAGGCGGGGGCAAGCTTCGTCTGGGCGAGCCCCCTTCGCCTGCCGCCGGGGGCGCGAGAACATTTCCTCTCGGAGTTCGCGAGGGAGTGGCCCGCCCTGGCATCAGCCTACGAGCGCCGCTACCGGGGTCCGAACCTCCCGCGTCGGGAGGCGGAAGCGATCGCCAGGCGCGCCGCCGCGCTGGCAGCCGAGTTCGGCCTTGCCGGACACCGACCGAGCCGCCACGACGCCGAGCACGTGCAGCTCACCCTGTGGGAGACATAGGTCACGGCGCAAGGGCGCGAGCATCCCGCTCCGACCGCAGCCGTTCGACGATCGCGTCCACGGGCATCGCTCCGAGGTCGCCCCCGCCGCGGACGCGGAGGGCGGCGGTCCCTGCCTGCGCTTCGCGGTCGCCGACGACGAGGATGTAGGGGACCTTCTGGAGCTGCGCGTCGCGGATCTTGGCGTTCATCCGCTCGTTCCGTTCGTCGACGGTCACCCGGAGGCGAGCGGCCCGCAGCTTCGACGCGACCTCTCGGGCATACCCCACGTGGCGGTCGGCGATGGGGATCACGACCGCCTGGGTGGGAGCAAGCCAGAGCGGGAAATTCCCTTCGTACTGCTCGATGAGGAGGGCAACCATCCGCTCCATGGTGGAGAGCACGCCCCGGTGGACGATGATGGGGCGATGGGGCTGCCCGTCCTCGCCGATGTACTCCAGCCCGAACTGGTTGGGGAGGTGGAAGTCGACCTGGATGGTGACGAGCGTTTCGTCCTTCCCTGCCGCGGTCTTGAACTGGACGTCGATCTTCGGCCCGTAGAAGGCCGCCTCGCCGGGCGCCTCGACGAAGGGGAGGCCGAGCTTTTCCAGGACGCGGCGGAGGAGCGATTCGCCGGCATCCCACATCGCCGGGTTATCGACGAACTTGGGCGAGCCGCGTTCCCCGAGCGAGAGCCGGTAGTAGTAGTCGCGGAGGCCGAGGGTTGCGTACACCTCCTCCATGAGGCGGAGGACGCCCTCGGCCTCCTGCTCAACCTGCTCGGGGCCGGCGCAAAAGATGTGGGCATCGTTGAGGGTCATGATGCGGACACGGCTCATGCCCATGAGCTCGCCCGATTTCTCCCAGCGGTGCATCGTGCCGAGCTCCGCGATGCGGAGCGGAAGCTCGCGGTAGGAGCGCTGCTGCGAGGCGAAGATGAGGATGTGGTGAGGACAATTCATGGGGCGGAGGACGTACCGCTCGTTCTCCCGCTCCATCACGGGGTACATAGCGTCCTGGTAGTGCTGCCAGTGCCCCGAACGCTGGTAGAGGTCGAGCTTCGCTACCGGCGGCGTGACGACGTGCTGGTAGCCCCGCTCCAGCTCGAGGTCGACGATCCAGCGTTCGAGCTCGCGGCGGATGGTGGCGCCGGCCGGCAGCCAGACGACGTGTCCGGGACCGACCTCGTCGAAGAGGGCGAAGATGCCCAGGTCGCGGCCGATGCGGCGGTGATCGCGGCGCCGGGCTTCCTCCAGCCGGCGTTCGTATTCGGCGAGCTCCTCCTCGGTTTCGAACAGGATGCCGTAGACGCGCTGCAGCATGGGGTTCTTCTCGTCGCCGCGCCAGTACGCGCCCGCGATCGAGGTGAGTTTGAAGGGCCCGATTTCGCCCGTGTGATTGACGTGCCCTCCCCTGCAGAGGTCGGTGAAGCCGTCGTGGGTGACCTGGGTGATCTCGCCGTCGGCGAGGTCCTTGAGGAGGTCGAGCTTGAACGGCTGATTCTTCCAGCGCTCGAGGGCCTCCGCGCGGGTGATGCGCTCCATGCGGAAGGGGTGGCAAGCGGCGATCGAGCGGCGCATGCGCGCTTCCAGCCAGGCGAGGTCCTCCTGCGTGAGGGGCCGCGGCAGGCGGAAATCGTAGTAGAAGCCGTTCTCGATGGGCGGACCGATGCCGAGCTCGGCGTCTGGCATGAGGTCGAGCATGGCCTCGGCGAGGACGTGTGCCGCGGAGTGGCGCATGCGTGCGAGGCGCTCCTCCTTGGGGAGCGAAGCGAGGTCGACGTGCTCGTCGATGGGCTCGGGCACGGCGCGGCCTCCTCTGGCTGTTGGGGTGGGCGTTTCGAAGGCGAGTGTACGCGCCGGCGGCGTTGCCGGCATGGCGGTGCATGGCGCCACGCGGGATGCTTCGCTATCCTTGG
>DAOUCS010000165.1:0-1912 GCA_034431815.1 Dehalococcoidia bacterium | reverse complement strand
CGTAGTTGCGGCCGCCGGGGCTCCCGGCCGGTTCGAAGTTCACCTCTTCGCGTTCATTCTGGCCGACATCGGCGATCCAGAGGTCGCCGGTTTCGCGGTCGAAACTGAAGCGCCAGGGGTTGCGGAGTCCGTAGGCCCAGGTTTCGGGGCGAGCCCCATCGCCGGCGGCGGCGAAGGGGTTGCCGGGCGGGATGGCGTAGGCGAGGCCTGGCGCGGGGGCCGAATCGACATCGAGGCGGAGGATTTTGCCGAGGAGGGTGGTGCGGTCCTGCCCGGAGCCGAGGGGATCGCCGGAGCCGCCGCCATCGCCGAGGGCGACGTAGAGGTAGCCATCGGGTCCGAAGGCGAGCATCCCGCCGTTGTGGTTGGGGTAGTCGTCGGGGACGGCGAAGAGGACGCGGCGGGTGGCGGGGGCGGCGCGGTTGGGGTCGGAGGCCGAGACGCGGAACTCGGCGAGGGTGTTATCGGCATCGCTGGCGGTGTAGTAGACGAAGAAGCGGCCGTTGCTGGCGAAACCGGGGTGGAAGGCGAGGCCGAGGAGGCCCTGTTCGTTGCCGCTGGAGCGGACGAGCGAGCGGATATCGAGGAACGGGGTGGGGAGGACCTGGCCATCGCGGACGATGCGGATGGTGCCGCGCTTTTCGACCACGAAGAGGCGGCCGGAGCCGTCGCCGGCGGCGGTGCCGAAGGTCGGCCGGTCGAAGCCTTCGGCGACCTGTTCGAAGGCGAGCCCAGGGAGGCCGGGGACAGGCGAGCCGGGAGTCGGTGTGGCGGCGGGCGGCGTGGCGGAAGGGGGCGTCGGAGCAGGGGCGGTACCGGTGCCGTCACAGGCGAGGCCGATGACCCAGATGACGAAGGGGAGGATGCCGAGGCCCAGTGAGCGCATTGGCGGATGGTAGCAGAGCCGCCGTTTTCGCCAGGGGAAAGAGAGCATCGACGGTTTCGATGGCCGGATTCAGCGGAATGCGGCGCAAGGGCTATCGGGCTGGGGCATACTGGCGATGCACCGACGCCGCGGAGGGGCCAATGGAGTTCGATACGCTGCTCTCGGCGCGGGCCCTGATGGGCCTTTCGCTGGTGTTCCACACGTTCTTTACGCCGCTGGGGATTGGCCTGCCGCTGCTCTTGTTCATCGTGGAGGGGCTCGGCCTGAAGACCGGTGACCCGCGCTACCGGGAGCTCGCGCGGGCGTGGACGCCGATCGTGGGGCTGCTGTTCGCGGTGGGTGCAGTCTCGGGGACGGTGCTCTCGTTCGAGCTGGGGCTGCTGTGGCCACGCTTCATGGAGTACGCGGGCGGGATCATCGGGATGCCGTTCTCGCTGGAGGGGTTCGCATTCTTCACCGAGGCGATCTTCCTGGCGATTTACATCTACGGCTGGAACCGGCTCTCCCCGCTGGCGCACTGGCTGACGACCATCCCGCTGGTGGTGAGCTCGGCGATCTCGGCGGTGTTCGTTATTTCGGCGAACGCGTGGATGAACACGCCCGATGGCTTCCGGGTGGTGAACGGGGAGGTGGTGGATGTGGACCCGTGGGACGCGATGTTCAACGCGGCGTGGCTGCACCAGGCGATCCACGGGACGCTGGCTTCGTACGTGGTCACTGGTTTCGCGGTGGCCGCGGTGTACGCGTGGCTGATCTGGCGAAAGGTGCCGGCAGTGCACCCGAAGCTGGGCCTGCAGGTGGCGATGGCGATGGCGGCGGTGGCGGTCCCGCTGCAGATCGTGGCAGGGGATTTCGCTGCGCGGCGGGTGGCGGAGCTGCAGCCGGTGAAGTTCGCAGCGATGGAAGGGCAGTACGAAACGGAGCGCGGGGCGCCGCTGCGCATCGGGGGTATCCCGGTCGACGGGGAAACGCGCTACGCCATCGAGGTCCCGAAGCTCTTGAGCTACCTGGGCTACCGCGACTTCG
>DAOUCS010000164.1:0-18731 GCA_034431815.1 Dehalococcoidia bacterium | reverse complement strand
GACGATGGGCTGCCGCTCGAGGTGCTGGTGGACTACGCCTTCGGGGCGTATTCGGAGGTGGGCCGGTACGGGGGCTCCCTGACGGTCAGCCGGACGAGGCTGGAGCCGAGGGAGGGTCTGCCGGCGGCGTCGATGCTGCTGCCGGCGCCGCGGGTGCGGGAGATGGAGATCGCGGGCGGGCCTGCTGCGGTTGCGGTTCCGATGCTCCCCGAGCACGGCCTGGGCACCGCCGCCGTGGTCGCGTATCGGGATAGCGTCATCACGATTATCGAGGGCGAGGTGCCCTTCGGGCTCTTGCTCGAGGTGAGCGAGTACATCCTCCGGGGGGAGTGGTGGACCGGCCCCGGCGAGCTGCCGGGAATACGGTAGCGCGAGCGTCAATTCGGGCTTGGGAGCCTCGCGCGGCTCCGGCTTGCCTGCACCCCGAACCTCTGCGCATCCTTCGCTGGAACCTACCGAGACGGGAGAGGCCCAATGCCGTATCGCGCCTTCGTCGTCGACAAGCGCGGGGACGAATTCACTGCCGGCATCCGCACGCTCGACGAGTCCCAACTGCCGCCCGGCGACGTCACCATCCGGGTGCAGTGGTCGAGCGTGAACTACAAGGACGGGCTCGCCTCCATCCCCGACGGCCGCGTCGTGCGCACCTACCCGATGGTTCCCGGCGTCGACCTGGCAGGGGTCGTCATCGAATCGGCGGACCCGCGCTTCCGTCCCGGCGACGGCGTGGTGGTCATCGGCTACGACCTCGGCGTCGCTCACCCTGGGGGCTTCGCCGAGCTCGCCCGCGTTCCGGGGGATTGGGTGGTCCACCTTCCGGAGGGGCTCACCGCTAAGGAGGCGATGGCCCTGGGGACGGCGGGGTTCACCGCGGCCCTATCCATCGAGGCGCTCGAGCAGCACGGCCTCCGGCCCGAGAACGGGCCCGTCATCGTCACCGGGGCGACGGGCGGAGTGGGGAGCATCGCCGTCGCCATGCTGGCGAAGCGCGGGTACACCGTGGCGGCCAGCACCGGTAAGGCCTCCGAGCACGCGTACCTGCGCGAGCTCGGCGCGTCCGAAATCCTCTCGCGCGAGGAGGTGAGCGCGCCCTCGAATCGGCCCCTGGAGTCCGAGCGTTGGGCGGGCGCCGTGGACCCCGTCGGCGGCGATACGACGGCGTACCTTTTGCGTACGATGAAGTACGGTGCCTCCGTCGCGATCTCCGGGCTCACGGGCGGCCGCGAGCTCCACACGACGGTCATCCCGTTCATCCTTCGGGCGGTGAACCTGCTCGGCATCGAATCGGTGTGGTGCCCGCGGGAGACGCGCATCCGCGTCTGGCAGCGCTGCGCCACCGACCTGAAGCCGCCGAAGCTGCTGGAGTCCATCGCCCACGAAACCGACCTCGACGGCCTGCCTCAGGTCCTCGCGGCCATCCTGAAAGGGCAGGTCCGCGGGCGAACCCTCGTCCGTCTCGCCGGCGACGACGTCTGACCGTTAGGTGGGGATGCGCCGGAGGAGCTCGTCGTACGCCTCGATGGTCACCGGGCGGACGACTCGCCCCAGCCCGGTCCAGTAGGGCCAATTCCAGTTTCCGGTTGCCCGCGGCTTCGGCGCCGGCGATTCGAGCGGCCGCTCCTTGCTCGCGAGCATCAGGTGGTAGTGCTCGCTCAGGGGCAGCTGCTCGTTGACGATGCCGATCCAGAACGTCGGCTCTCCCTCGCCGAGAGAAAAGCTCGTTCCGAGGTAGCGGTACCGCCCCTGCATGGGCGGCGAGGCGCTGTTCACGCACCGCGCCTTCGCCCCGAATCGCCGCCGGATGGCCGCGGCACCGAGGGCGTACAGGCGGTTCGTCGAGAGGGCCTGCTCCAGGGGCACGGGGCCTTGCCCGAGCACATCCTGGAGGAGGAACTCCGCGAACTCCTGGGCGAGCGGGTCGGGGTCGTCCTCGAGGGCGTCGACCACGTCCCACCAGGTGAGCGGGCGCCACGGCGGCGGAGGGGGTTCGAGCCCGAGCCCCAGGAGGATGAACGCCGGCGGGACGTACCAGCCCCTTCCCACCTCTTCGAACGCGGCCAGGTGCGCCGTCGGGCCGGTCGCCTCCAGCTGGACCTCCACCACGGCGCGCTTGCCGCCCTCGTAGGTGAGCAGCAGGTCGGCGATCCCGGCGTCGCCCACCCGCGGCTGCACCTCGACGTCGGCCAGGGGCTCGCTCCCGGCCCCCGCGGCCTGGGCGAAGAGCGCCCGCAGCATGCGGTGGCCGCGCATCAGGAGGTACGCGAGGGCGCTCGTGCAGTAGTTTTCGAAGGGAGTCGCCTGTCCGCCGGGCTTGTACGCCGAGAGCATCGTGAAGAGATTCGCGCGCCGCATGCCTCCAGTATGGGCTCCGCCCGGGAGGGGACGCCATTGCGGAGCGCCGGACGGGCGTCAAGAATTCCACCGGTGCGGCGCGTCATCGCGTGGGTTCGGTTTGTCCTCTCGGTGGCCGGCGCGGCCGCCGTACTCACCGCATCGGGCCAGTTTGTGTACGTGGGGTGGCGGATCCGCCGCAGCGACAGTCCGCTTGCAGGAGCGGGGTACCTGCTGCCGATGGCCCTCGGCGCGCTCGGCGTGGTCCTCCTGCTCGCCGCGTGGCGATGGCGCTGGGCCCTCGCCGGTACCGTATTGGCCGCTGTCTCGTTCGCTCTTTCCCCCGCGCTCGTAGGAAGCGCCGGGTAAGCGCCGGCTCAGGCCGGAACCGGTGATGACCGCGGTTCCGGCGCGAGGGCCCGAAGCGCCCGCACCAGCCAGGTCGTCCACTCCCGCCCAGCGAGGCCGAGGTCGATCCGAACCTGGTTCGGGCCCACGAACAGACACCGCGCGCCCAGCGCCTTCACCCTCGCCGCCTGATCCGGCCGGACGCCCCCGCGCACGCGGATGTGCACCATCTCCTCGTCGGCGGTGACGCTCTCCGTGCCGGCCCTGGCGGCGAGCACGCGCACCAGCGCCAGGAGCAAGAGGTGCTCCACCGGCTCGGGAAGCGGACCGAAGCGGTCCCGCACCTCTTCCTGGAGCTGGGCGATGTCGGCCGCCGTCTCGGACCGCGCCAGCCGCTGGTAGATGGCGAGCCGCTGGTGGGGGTCGGGCACATACTCTTCGGGTACGAAGGCGCTGAGGGGAAGCTCGACCGTCGGCCGCGGAGGCACCTCTCTCGGGGGAACGGGCGCCCCGGCGTAGGCGCTGCGGAGCGCCTCCACTGCCTCGGCCAGCAGTTTCGAATACAGTTCGAAGCCAACCGCGGCGATGTACCCGCTCTGCTCGGTGCCCAAGAGGTTCCCTGCCCCGCGGATCTCCAGGTCGCGCAGGGCGATCTGGAGCCCCGCACCCAGCTCCTGCGATTCGAAGATCGCCTCCAGCCGCCGCTGCGCAGTCTCCGAGAGCGCCCGGTCGGGGCTGTAGAGGAGGTAGGCGTACGCCTGCCGGTCGCTCCGTCCCACCCGGCCGCGAAGCTGGTACAGCTGCGCCAGGCCCAGTTTGTCGGCCTGGTCGATGATGATCGTGTTCACGTTCGGGATGTCGAGGCCGCTCTCGATGATCGTCGTGCAGAGCAGCACGTCATGCTCGCCGGCGGCGAACTCGGCCATTACCCGCTCGAGCTTCTCCTCAGGCATCTGTCCGTGGCCGACCGCAATCCGCGCTTCGGGGACGAGCTGCCGCAGCCGTTCGTACGCCCGGCCGATGCTCTGCACGCGGTTGTGGACGAAGTACACCTGCCCGCCCCGCTGCAGCTCCCGCATAATCGCCTCCCGCACGCTCTCGTCGTCCCAGGCGGTCACGTACGTCCGCACCGGCTGACGGTCTTCGGGCGGCGTCATGATCGTGCTCATGTCGCGAATACCCGAAAGCGACATCTGCAGCGTCCGAGGGATCGGCGTGGCCGAGAGGGAAAGGACGTCGATCTCCGCCCGGAGCTTCTTCAGGTGTTCCTTTTGGGCCACGCCGAACCGCTGCTCCTCGTCGACAATGAGCAGCCCGAGGTCGCGGAACTGCACGTCCTTCTGGAGGATGCGGTGGGTTCCGATGAGGATGTCGACGTCCCCCCTCGCGGTGGCGTCGACGATGGCCCGCTGTTCTGCCTCGGAGCGGAACCGGGAGAGCACTTCGATGCGGACGGGGAACCCGGCCAGGCGCTCGCGGAAGGTCCGCCCGTGCTGTTCGGCGAGGACGGTGGTCGGCACGAGCACGGCCACCTGTTTGCCCGCCATCACCGCCTTGAAGGCTGCGCGAATCGCCACCTCCGTCTTTCCGAAGCCGACGTCGCCGCAGATCAGGCGGTCCATGGGACGCGGCGATTCCATGTCCCGCTTCACGTCCTCGATCGCGGCCAGCTGGTCAGGCGTTTCGACGTAGGGGAAGGCCGCCTCCATCTCGAGCTGCCAGGGCGTGTCGGGCGGGTAGGCGAACCCCTGGGCAAGCTGCCGCTTGGCGTACAGCTCCAAAAGGTCGCGCGCCATGGTGGCGACCGCGCGCTCCACGCGGCGCTTCGTGTGCGCCCACTCGCCTGTCCCCAGCCGCGTCACCGTCGGCGGGCGGTCGCTCGGCCCGATGTATCGGGATACTGCGTCGAGCTGGTCGGTGGGGACGTAGAGGCGGTCGCCCTCGGCGTACTGGAGCTCGAGGTACTCCCGCTCGACCCCTCCCACGGTGCGGCGGACGAGCCCGCCGAAGCGGGCGATCCCGTGCTCGGCGTGGACGAGGTAGCAGCCCACCTCCAGGTCGGCCAGCAGCTCCGGCCGGATGGCCTCCCGCCGGCGGACCGCCCGCCGCTGCTTCCGGAAGCCGAAGAGCTCGCTGTCCGTAAAGAGCCAGAGGTCCTCGCCGATGACGGCGCCAGCCGAGGCCACAGCCGCGGCCGCGGTGACGACCCCGGGGGCAGGGTCCTCGACGACCCGCACCAGTGCCACCGGGACGCGCTCCTCCTCCAGCAGCTCCGCGAGCCGAACTGCCTGCTGAGAGGCGATGACGACGCGGCCCCCCTCCCGGGCCAACCGGGCCGCCTCGGCGACCCCTTTCTGGACATGCCCCCCGAAGGTCGGAGCCGGCCGGACCGGGAGCCGTTCCACGCCGACTTGCTCTGTCCCGAAGCGGAGGAAGTCCGCCCGCCGGGGGAAGGCCGCCAGGCGTTCGCGGATGCTGTCAGCGCCGGCGAGAAGGTCAGGCAGGCCCGGCGGAAGCTGTCCCCGGCGGACGCGCTCCTCCCGCACCCGTGCGAAGTACTCCGTCGTCCGCGCCAGCGCCTCGTACCCCTCGCGCTCGTCGTCGACGATGACCAGGGCGTTCGCGGGCACGAAGTCGAGCGCCGTCGAGCGGGAGAGGAGCGCGGCGAAGAAGCCGGGGTACCGGCTCCGGCCGCCCGCGGCGATCACCTCCAACTCATGGACGATGGTCTCGGCCGCAGGTCCGGCCGCGGCGAGGCGGTCGGCGAGCTCGCGCGCCGCCGCCTGCACGGCGGGCGTCGCCAGGCCGGCGGGCGGAAATTCAGCCGCCTCCAGTCTTCCCACGCTCCGTTGGGTGGCCAGGTCCACGAGGCGGATGCTCTCGACCTCGTCGCCGAAGAATTCGATGCGCACCGGCCGCTCCCCGCCGATGGGGAAGACGTCAATTACGCCGCCATGGCGCGCCACCTCGCCGGGGCGCTCGGCCAGCGGGCCGATCCGGTATCCCGCTGTCTCGAGGCGCGCCGCGAGCTCCGGCGGCGAGCTCCGTTCACCCACGAGCACGCGCACCGGCTCGCTACGTATCTCCGGGCCGGGGCAATGCTCAGCGAGCGCTGCCCACGATGCGATGACCAGCGCAGGCCGCCCTTCGCTGAGGACGGCGAGGGCGCGGTCGCGGCGCTCGGCCGATGCCGGGTCGTCGCCCGACAGCTCGTACGGGAGCCGCTCGCTCTCCGTCAGGCGCAGCACGGCGACGCGCTCGACGTACAGCGCTGCCTCGTCCTCCATGGCGTGGGCGGCTGCGGGCGTCGGAACGACCCACAGCACGGGGCCGTCCTCGAGCTCGGCCAGAGCGGCAGCGACGATGGGCCGGGCCGCGTCCGGCACGCCGAAAGCCCGCCTCCGCTCGACACGGAGTCGCTCGCCGGCGTGGGAAAGAAGATGCGACGCGATGCCGAAGAGCGGTCCTGCCATCGAACGCCTCATGGCCCGCCTGCATTGCAGGCGGGCCTGCGCTCATCGTACCAGCAGTTCGGCACCGGAGGCGCTAGTCGCCGGCGATCGCCCGTGCCATGGCCCGCCAAAGGTCGGGGAGCGACCGATGCTCCGGAGTCGGGTGCGAAGGGAGTTCGCGCACTTCCGCCCCCGTTTCCCGTGCGATTTGGTCGATGACCCGCGCGGAGAACTGAGGCTCGCGGTAGATGCGGGTCACCCCGAGCTCGCGGATACGGCCGATGAGGGCGGCGACCTCCGCCGCGCTCGGCTCCTCGTCGGGGTTCTCCACCACGAAGCCGAGGATCTCCAGCCCGTACCGTCGAGCGAAGTAGCCGTAGGCGTCGTGGAACGTGACGAGGTACCGACGTTCTTGGGGCAGGTTCGCGAGGAGGGAGCGTACCTCGGCATCGGCTTCGGCCAATTTCGCGGCATACGCCTCAGCGTTCGTTGCGAACTGCTCTCGCCGTTCGGGGTGGAGCTCGCCAAGGACCTGGGCGATGGCGCGCGCCGCTGCTGCCGAGCGGTCGGCGTCGAGCCAGATGTGAGGGTCGAGGGGCCCGTGGTCGTGGTCCGCTTCGTCCGCATGGCCGTCGGCATCCGCATGGGCGGCATCAGGGAATGGCTCGAACTCGACCACATCGGCGAGGACGAGAAGTCGGCCGCGCACGTTCTGACGCACGGCCTCCTCGAATGGAGCCTCGAGGCCTGCGCCCACGAGCACGACGAGGTCGGCCTCGCCAACGGCACGCAGGTCGTCCGGCGAGAGGGTGAAGGTGTGGATGTCGGTACCGAGCGGGACGAGCGTACGCACGCTCACCTCCTCCCCCCCGGCGGCCGCAACCCATTCGGCTACGGGCGCTTCGCTCACGACGACGGCGAGCTGTTCTCCGGGAGCGTCGCCGCCACCGCAGGCCGCGAAGGCGAGGGCGCTCGCCGTCAGGGCGGCGGCGAGGAATCGAACGCGCATGGCGCACCTCCGGATGGATGTGCGGGCCCGCGGCCAAATGATACCAAGTATCAGTAGTGTGTCAATCTGGAGTGGCTGCCCGGCAGTGTCGGCATCGTCCGTACAGCTCGACGGCGTGGCCGGAGAGTTCGAAGCCGGCCGATTCGGCGAGGGTGCGGATGGCTTCGTCGATGGGCGGGTGTTGGAACTCCTCCACCGCGCCACAGCCGCTGCAGATGAAGTGGTGATGATGGTCGGGCGTCGCGGGGACGTAGCGGACGCTCCCGTTCTCGAGGACGACGCGGCAGATGAGACCGAGCTCGAGGAGGAGCTTCACGGTGCGGAAGACCGTGGCCCGGCCCACGTCGGGCACCGCCTCCCAGATCTCCTCGATGGTGAGGGGGCCGCCAGCCCGACCGAGGGCATCGAGTACTGCCTTGCGGGGGGTCGTGAGGCGTCGGCCGCTGGCGGCGAGCTGTGAAGCGGGAGAAGGGTCGGGCCGTGGTCCGCTCATGCCTTCTCCATCGTGGGGAGCGGCCGGCGACGTAGCAACCGGCAGCCTCCCGACCCTCCCGGCTGCAGCTCGCGCTTCTATATCCGGGAGCTGCGGTACGTTCCTCAGGAGATCGACCAATAGTCGCAAGCACACCTTCCCTTCAGGCTTAGAGCGGCGCCTAGACGTGCACCCATGATTGGAGGTCCAGAGAGGTGCTACTGTCATATCAAAAAAAAATCGTCGGAGCAGCAACTGCAGTGGTCATTCTGCTCGGTTTGCTCTCTGCCATCTCGATATTGAGTCTAAATAACCTGATGGACAAGATTCGCCAGGAGAACCGGCAAGCAGAATTCGCCAACCTTATTGAGAGACAATATACGAATATGCACGCGACCGTCAGCAGCGTGCTCGTCGCATTCCTTAGCGCTTCGCAGGGTGGGGGAACAGATGCCATCGCATCGGCGAAGCAGGCGATGGAGTCGTATCGCGCGCTGCTCGCGGAGGCGAGGGCGTTGGCGCCGACTCCGGAGTTCGCGGGTCAGGTAGAGGCGCTCCAACGACGCCTCCAATCCCTCGATAAAGACGCGAATGCCATCATGGACCTTCTCGCAAGCGGGCGAGTTGCGGAGGCAGCGCAGGCATACCTGGGCGGAATGGACGCCGCGGCTGCTTTCGCTCGGGATGTCGAAGCTCTCATTGAAGCCGCCGAGCGCGACCGGCTGGCCCGCTACGAGGCAGCCTCTAGCGACGCCGCCTCCGCAAGGACGCTGCTCATCGCCATCAGCGTGGTTGCCGCCCTGCTCGGCCTCGGTGCCGGGTGGTGGCTCGCCCGGACTATCGCGAGGGGCCTCCGCCAGGCTACGGACGCCGCACGCCGGATTGCCGAGGGCGACGTGGACGTCGCCGTTACCCTGTCGGGAAAGGACGAGCTCGGGCAGCTCGGGGACGCCTTCCGTCGGATGGTCGCCTACCTGAAGGAGTCGGCACAAGCGGCCGAAGCGATCGCCCGCGGCGACCTCACCGTTGCCGTGCGACCCCGTGGCGAGCGCGACGCCCTCGGGAACGCGTTCCAGACGATGGTCGCCCGCCTGCGCGAGCTCGTGGGCGCCGTTCGGGAGCGCTCGGCCGCCATCTTGGCGGCCGCCCAGCAGCTCCGGGAAGCCTCCGACCAGATGGCGGGCGCGTCGGGGCAGATAGCGGCCGCCATTTCGGAAGTGACGCGGTCGGCCACCGGCCTCGCTTCGCTGGCCCAGACGTCGGCCCGCGAGGTGGAGCGCCTGGCGGCGGGGTCGCAGCAAGCGGCTGCGGGAGCGCAGACGAGCGCGGAGGCGGCGGCGCAGACGCGGGAGAACGCGGTCGCCATTGGAGAGCGCGTGGCGGCCGTGGCCGCGGTGGCGCGATCGGTGGCGGAATCGGCGAACGCGAGCCGCACTGCGGCGGAGTCGGGGCGGGCGTCGGTTCGGCGGGCCGTCGAGGCGATGGAGTCGATTGCCGAGGCTGTGGGCCGGGCGTCCGAGACGGTGCACCAGCTCGGCGAGCTCGGTCAGCAGATCGGCGCTATCGTGGAAACGATTGACGAGATCGCGGCCCAGACGAACCTGCTGGCGCTGAATGCTGCCATCGAGGCGGCGCGTGCGGGCGAGCAAGGGCGGGGCTTCGCGGTGGTGGCCGAGAACGTGCGCACCCTCGCGGAACGCGCCTCGGCGGCCACCAAGGAGATTGCGGACCTCATCTCGAAGGTTCAGCGCGGCACGGAGGAGGCAGTGGCGGTCATGAACGAGGGCGTTCGCGACGTCCACGCCGGGCGAGAAGTGACGGCGGAGGTGGAGCGTGCCCTCGCTTCGATCATCGAGAAGGTGGCGGGTGCGGCGTCGGACATGGAGGGCATCGCCCGGGAGGTGGAGGAGCTCGCGAAGGGAGCCGACGCAATTGTGCAGGCGGCGGCTTCGATGGCTGCGGTGGCGCAGCAGGTGGCGTCGGGCTCCGCGGAGATGGCACAGGCAACGAGCAAGGTGAACGAGGCGATTCTCCAGGTGGCCGCAACGACCGAGGAGACATCGGCCTCGGCGGAAGAGGTGTCCGCGTCGACCGAGGAGCTGTCCGCGCAGTCCCAGGAGCTTGCGGCGACTGCAGCGCAGATGAAGTCGCTCGCCGACGCACTGAACGAGGCTGCCGCGAGGTTCCGCTTGGCGGCGTAGCCCAGGGCGCGACCGCTCCCGGGGGCCCCGCCGCCAAGAAGGCGGGGCCCCTCGCTTCTGTTCACTGCAGTGTCTAGCAGCGCTCCTCAAGGCGCTGCGCGGGAACCCTTCATCGGTCGGACAGGCGCGTCGGCACGAGAGGGACGTCGGCGGCGAGCGAATCGCTTGCGCGCCGCTCGTTAGCACCACGCAATCAGTTCGGAATTACCATCGGATACGAGCAATGCTCTTGACAGAGGGGAATTCCCAGTGATATCCACGCCGCGTGCCCGGTGCCGGGACAGCGAGAGGGAGGGGCCAGCCAATGAACCGGATCGTTCGTCGCGCCCTGTATGCTGTTGGCTTCGCGCTGCTCCTCGGAGCCGCCGTCGTGCCGAACACGCCGCCGGCATCGGCGGCCACCGTCCTCTTCCGCGAGGGGTTCGCGGGGGGCCTCGGGAGCTTCAGCGCCTCCGGGCGGGTCACCGTCGGGACGTATGGGGTGCGGTTGTACGGAGGCCTTTCGGACGGCGCGATCACGTCCCGAGCGATCTCGACAGCCGGCTATCGGAACCTGACCCTGACCTACACGAGAGTGACCGTCGGCCTCGATGCAGGGGAGGCGGCTATCGCGGAGATTTCCATCGACGGCGGAGCCTTCGAAGCCGTGGAGTCGGTGCGGAGCGCTTCGGGAACGGTCACGCTGAGCCTCGGTTCACGGGCGGACAACCGGCAGAGCGTGCGGCTGCGATTCCGCGTCGCTGCCAGCAGCACTACCGAGTACGTGACCATCGACGAGATCGTCCTCGCGGGAGACCCCGCTTCCGGCGGCGGTGGCGGCGTGCTCCCGCCGGTCGCGAGCGTCTACACCGATGGTCCGTTCGCCACGACGGTCGAACAGGGCCGTGGCCCGAACGGCGCCGGCTGGGTCGTGCGGCCGGCGACGCTCGGGCAGAACGGGTTGCGTCATCCGGTATTCATTTGGGGGCCGGGCGGAGGCACGGGGCCGGCGCAATACGAGTTCCACCTCCGCCGTATCGCCTCGCACGGCTTCGTGGTGTACTCGGAGCCGTCAACCGGTACGGGGTCGGAGATGCGCGCCGCCATCACCTGGCTCGTCAGCGAGAACGCGCGGCCGGGGAGTCCGTACTACGGGAAGCTGGACGTGACCCGAATCGCCGTCGGAGGGCACTCCCAAGGTTCGCTCAGCGCGTTCGGCGCCGCGAGCGACACGCGGATATCGACGACGATTCACGTCGCCGGCGGGTCGTTCGACGGATCGGGTCCGAGGTCGCTTCGGCGGCCGGCAGCCTACTTCTGCGGCGAGCTCGACACCCTCGCGACGCGGAACTGCGAGCGTGATTACCAGAACACCACCGTGCCGGTGTTCTTCACCATCATGCAGGACGTTGACCACATTTCGGCCGCGCGGGCTGCACTGCCGGCCATCGTGGCGTGGCTGCGGTGGCATATCGGCGGGGAGAGCTTTAGGAGCAGCATGTTCATCACGCCCGGCTGTGAGTTCTGCACCGGCATGTGGGATTCGCGCTGGAAGAACTGGTGAGGCGGGCCCTCGGGTGAGGAAGCGGCGCTCCACGATTTCGCCGGAGCGTTCCCAGCGCCCGTCGCAGCCGCTCCGCTATCCCCGCGTGCCGGTGCCTCGGGCGGCATCCAGCAGCAGGACGATCTCCCTCACGAGCGAGGCGGCGGTCACGGCACTCATCCCGCTCGGGTCGAGGGGAGGCGCGGCCTCGCACACGTCGACGGCCACGACCTGGAACTCGCGGATCAACGCCTCGAGCGCTTTGAGGAGGTCGAGGAATGCAGCCCCGCCGGGTTCGGGGTTGCCTGTCCCTGGCAGGATGGAGGGGTCGAGCACGTCGCAGTCGACGGAGATGTGGAGCGGTCGGCCCAGGAGGCGCTCCACCCCGCTCGGGGGAAGCGTGAGGCCGCTGCTCCACGGCAAGGATAGCCGCTCGGCGTCGGCGAACTCCTCCTCGGCAGCGCTGCGCGCTCCGAGGAGGACCGTCGGGCCGAGCTCTGCCATCCGGCGCGTGCCGCAAGCGTGCGAGAAGGGGGAGCCGTCGTACTCGGGTCGGAAGTCGAAGTGAGCGTCGAACACGACGTGGGCGAGGTCCGGGTACACGCGGCGAAGCCCGCGGGCGGTCCCGATCGAAATGCTGTGGTCGCCCCCCAAGGTAACCACGGTCGTCCCATGCCGAGCCCACCGTTCGACGGCGTTGGCGACGGCGGAGAGCACGCCGGCGGCATCCTCCGGGAGGGGGACATCGCCGGCGTCGGCGAAGGGCACGTCGCGGAGGCTTCGGCGTTGGCGGAGGGAGAACTCCTCGATGGACTCCGAGGCGTCTCGGATGGCGCGAGGACCGTCTGCAGCCCCGCGGCGCCAGGAGACGCTGCCGTCCCACGGCACCCCGAGGAGGACGATCGGCGGCGACGGCAGCTCTTCGAGGGTGCGGGCCGCCAGAAACCGGGTGGTCATCTCTCAACCGGCGTTCGCGTTCGCTCCGTCGGCGAACGCCGGGTACTCACCTTCGAGGATTGCCCGGACCAAGGCCGGCAGGGCGAAGGCCGCGCCGTGCAGCTCCGGGGACCAGTACCGCGTTTGCAGCTTCCGCTCCTCCGCGCGACGTCGAGCTGCTTCGGGGTCGATGGTCAGCGATTCGCCAGCCAGCGCGTACGCCCACAGGGTGCCCGGGTAGGTGGGCACGGCGCCGAGATACAGCCTCACCTCGGGAAAGGCCTCGCGAAGGTTGCGGTAGGCATCGTGGAGCTCGCGCGGCTGGAAGAACGGCGAGCAGGCCTGGATTGCCAGCACTCCGCCCGGGGCCAGGTGTTCGCGTACCCTCCGGTAGAACGGGGCGCGGAAGAGCCCGACGCCCGGGCCGACAGGGTCGGAGGAGTCCACGATCACCGCGTCCCACCGCTCGTCGGACCTGGCGACGAAGGCAACGCCGTCGTCGAAGACGAGTTCCGCACGGGGGTCGTCGAAGGCGCCGGCGCTCACGGACGGGAGCCAGCGACGGCAAACGGCTACAACGCGCTCGTCGATCTCGCACATCACCGCCCGCTCGACCGAGGGGTGCATGAGCGCATGGCGGAGGCTCCCGCCGTCGCCCCCGCCGATGATGAGCACGCGCCGGGGCGCCTCCATGGTGAGCAGGGGAACGTGGACCAGCATCTCGTGGTAGCAGAACTCGTCCCGCTCCGTGGTCTGGAGCAGGCCGTCGAGGACGAGCACCCGCCCGAAGGAGGCGGTTTCGTACACGTCGACCTGTTGATAGGGAGACCGTTCGGAGTGAAGGTGCTCCCCTTCGTACCGGTACCAGAAGCCGGTGGTGGCCGGCTCGCCGAAGCCGACGGTCCTTTCCATTCAGGAGACGATACCGCGCCGCACTTCGACGACCTGGACGTGCCCCGGCTCGAAGTACTTCTTCAGCACCTCGAGCCCGGCGGCGATGTCCATGCGCGGCCCGCAGGAGAAGATGTCGACCGCGGCGTAGCCGTGCTCCGGCCAGGTGTGGATGGTGACGTGCGATTCGGCCAGAATGCACACGCCCGAGTAGCCACCGTTCGGAAACCGGACGAACCGGGTATCGAGTAGGGTGGCACCGACTGCCTTCACGCATTCGGCCAGGGCTTCCTCGCCGAGCTCGGCCCGGTCGAGGCCTTTCGCATCCCACAGCTCCACGAGAGCGTGGCGCCCCAGCGCGTTCATTTCCCACCTCCTTTCGAAACGTCTCGTTCGTCGGTCGCGCCGTCGTGCCAGAGCACGGCAGCGGCAACTGCCGAGCCGACACGCTCGACGACGTGCTCCGCAGAGGCGAGATGCAAATCGTACTCGAGGAAGCCCCGCGCGTGCATCGCTTCCTCCACCATGCGGCGGACGCGCTCCTCGAGCTCGGCGGCCGAGCAGGCGCCGCTCGCCTCCATCAGCACGCCACCCTCGGGGGTGATGCCCGCGCCGACGCAGGCGGCGATCCGCTGCCCAGGACACGAAGAAACCGCCTTGGCGTAGGCGGCCGGGGTGAGGCTCCCGCGGGGGATCTTCGGCATGGGCGAGACGCGTGCCCCCGGGGGCACGATGGAGGACACGCGGATGAGGTTCAGGTCTCCGATGCCCGCCTTCCGCAGAGCGTTGTCGAAGGCTGTCAGTTCGGTCTCTCCCTCCGCCGCGCCGTTGACGAGGATGACGAGATTCGGCAATGCGTACATCCAACCGCGCCCTTCGTGTTCGTCGGGAATGCAGAGAAACGGTGCGTGGCACGCCGCCGGGCACCAAGGCGATATTGTCTCGTCCCGGCCCCCAGGGTGCAACAAGCGCCTGGCCGCGGATCCCTCATCCCGCCGCGATCGATCGCGGGTCGGGCGCGCGGGTCACTGCCACCCCTCGGACGCGGAGCGCCTCTGCGAGGACGGCAGCGTCCCGGGGAGCACAGGCGTGCGGGTCGTTGTTGAAGTAGGCGTACACGTCCGCCTCGCCGAACAGCCGTACCAGTTCGTCGGCCCAGACCTCGATCTCCCCCCGGGCGTAGGCCGGGTACGGCTCGCCTCGGCCGGCGTGGAAGCGGATGTATCCCCAGCTCGCCGTCCGCTCCAACGGGGCCGCTGCCTCACCGTCCCGGTCGGCGAGGCAGAGGGCGGCATCGTGCCGTTCGAGCACTCGGTACACCGCCGAGTCGAACCAGGAGGGATGCCGGAATTCGCAGGCCACCCGCCGACCCGCGGGGAACGTCCGGAGCACCTCGTCCAGCCGGGATGGGTTGGCTTCCAAGGTCGGGGGAAGCTGAAGGAGGACGGGGCCGAGCTTCGCCCCCAGCGGCTGCATCGTCGTGAGGAAGGTCTCGACCGCCTGGCCGGCATCGACCAGTCGACGCACGTGCGTGACGAGGCGGCTCATCTTCACGGCGAAAACGAAGTCGGCTGGGGTGCGCTTCGCCCAGCCCTCCACCATCTTCCGCTCCGGCAAGCGGTAGAACGTGGCGTTGATTTCGGTCGTCGCGAAGGCGCGGGAGTACAACTCCAACCAGCGACCCTGGTGCGCGTCGGCCGGGTAGAACCGCCCGCGCCAACTTCGGTACACCCAACCCGACGTTCCCACGAACACGGTCATCGCTCGACCCTCGCCCCGTAAGGCTACGCTGCGGAAGGCGCCTTCCGCACCGTGCAGGCACGCGCACACCGCGTCGGACGCCTCATCCACCGTCGTGTGCCGCAGAAGGGGCCTTCCGCACCGTGCAGGCACGCCGCCAGGTCCGCTACCCTAGGCGGCGTGAGCGAGGAGCTCGTCCGCCAAGTTGCCGATTGGATTCGGGACGCGCAGTGCGTCGTCGTCCTGACGGGTGCGGGCATCTCCACCGAATCGGGCATCCCGGACTTCCGCGGCCCCCAAGGAGTGTGGACGCGTAACCCCGGCGCCGAGCGTCTCGCCACCATCGACCATTACCTCTCGAGCCGTGAGGCCCGGGTCGAGGCGTGGCGGAATCGACTGGAGAGCCCGATTTGGCGCGCCGAGCCGAACGCCGGCCACTACGCCCTCGTCGAACTGGAACGGAAGGGGAAGCTCGACACGCTCATCACGCAGAACGTCGACGGCCTCCACCAGAAAGCTGGTTCGTCGCCGGAGCGGGTCGTCGAGATCCACGGTACGGTCCACCGTTTCAACTGCCTCCAGTGCGGGGACGGTGGTCCAATCGAGGAGGTGCTGGAACGGGTCCGCAATGGCGAGGAGGACCCTCCCTGCCGGCGCTGTGGCGGGATCCTCAAATCGGCGACGATCTCGTTCGGGCAGAACCTGGTGCCCGAAGTCCTCGAGCGGTGCTACCGCGCGGCGCAGCGGTGCGACCTCTTCCTTGCCATCGGCACCTCGCTGGTGGTGTACCCCGCCGCCTACCTCCCGGGCACCGCGCTCGAAAACGGCGCTCGACTGGTCATCATCAACGGCGAGCCGACGCCCTACGACGATTACGCCCACGCCGTCCTCCACGAACGCATCGGCGAGGTGTTGCCTGCCATCGTCGAACGGGTGTAGAAGGGAACGCGGCGGAAAGCTCGCGAGCGGGATTCCGGTCGTTGGGAGGTGAGCGTGGATATCCTCCTGCTCGCCGCGGCGGCGTACTTCATCGGCAGCGTTCCGTTCGCCTGGCTCATCGGGCGGTTTGGGTATGGCATCGACCTCCGCCGCGTCGGCGACCGGAACGTGGGCGGCGGCAACCTCATGGCCGCGGCCGGGTTCGTGCCTGGGTTTTCGGCCATCGTGCTCGATGTGGCGAAAGGACTGCTCGCCACGCTGCTCGGTCTCCGCATCGCCGGGTCCGAAGGCGCCGTGCTGGGCGGCACGTCGGCCATCATCGGCCACGTGTGGCCTGTCTGGCTCCGCTTCGATGGGGGTCGCGGGGCAGCGGCGGCACTCGGCGTGGCAACCGGGCTCTTCCCCTGGCTCATGTCGGTGTTATTGCCCGTCGCCATCGTTCTCGTCGCGGTGACGCGGCGGACGGTGCTGGTGCTCGCGGCCGTCATGCCGGTGATTCCCTTTGCCGCCGTGGCCCTGGGCGAACCGGTCAGCGAGGCCGTCTTCATCGTGGCGCTCTTCGTGGGCGTGGGGCTGAAGGACGCGTGGGACCGCCTCCACGCACGCCCGGCAGAAGAGCAGGCTCGGCTCCGTTGACGGGAACGGCTGCGGACGCGGCACACTAGCGCTCGATGGCCGAACACCGAGTGCGAGTGACGCCCTGGGCGAGCGGCGCGCCGCCTGCGCCGGCTGAGCTGGAGGCCGCCCTGCGCCGCGAGGGCCTCGAGCCCCACTGGTGGGCGAATGGCCCGGGGGACGTGTACGCTCCGCACGAGCACCCGTACCACAAGGTGCTCTTCTGCGCGGAAGGCTCCATCACGTTCGTTGTGGAGCCCGGCAGCCTGAAGCTGGAGCTTCGGCCCGGCGACCGGATGGACCTGCCCAAGGGCACGCGTCACTCGGCGGTGGTAGGCCCGCGCGGCGTGCGCTGCGTCGAAGGCTGGCGCTACGGCTCCGAGGGGTAGTAGCCGGTGTGGAGGTTGTGCCGGCGCGCAGCTTCGCATACGCGCGGGAGCTGACGGCGAATCACGGCTGCCCGCGTCTCCCCGGCGTTGACGCACTCGACGACGTGTTTGGCCCAGTGGTGAGCGTCGAGCTCGTCGGCGACGGATAGCACCAGCTCCTGGTCAACGTAGATTGCGAACCCTTGGGCCTCGGGCACGATGGATACCTGCGGCTGCGGTGCTCGCTGGCGCCGGTGCGGCTCCATGGGACGATGCTAGCTTCCCGCGGAAGACGGCGGCAGGGCGTGCTCTCGGCGGGCCGCCGCGGGGAGCGCTTGTAACACAAGCTTCATACGGCTGCGGGGTGTTTTGCCTTACGGCCCGCTCAGGTCGCCGATATCATCCGGTCAAAGGGCGTGGAGCCCGCCGCACGCAGGAGGAAACGAATGCCGACACCGGAAAACGTCCGAGAACTCATCGCCAAGCACGGGATCAAGGTCGTTGATTTGAAGTTCAACGACCTCCCGGGTCTCTGGCAGCACTTCTCGATCCTAGTCGAAGAGCTCGATCGTGGGATCTGGGAAGACGGGATCGGGTTCGACGGCTCGAGCATCCGGGGTTTCCAGAAGATCCAGGAGAGCGACATGAACCTTTTCCCGGATCCGGAAACGGCCGTTCTGGATCCGGTGTGTCAGATCCCGACGCTTTCCATGATCTGTGACATCTACGACCCCATCACCAAGGAGCCGTACACACGTGACCCGCGGTTCATCGCGAAGAAGGCGGAGGATTACCTGCGGAAGAGCGGGATCGCGGACGTCAGCTACTGGGGGCCCGAGCTCGAATTCTTCATATTCGACGATATCCGTTTCGACTCGACGGAGAACGCTAGCTTCTATTTCGTCGACTCCATCGAAGGCGAGTGGAACACCGGACGGGACGAAAAGCCGAACCTCGGCTACAAGCCCCGCTTCAAGGAAGGGTATTTCCCTGTCCCGCCCCATGACTCCTACCAGGACCTCCGCAGCCAGATGATCCTCAAGATGGCGGAGGTCGGCATCCCGGTAGAGAAGCAGCACCACGAGGTGGCTACCGCTGGCCAGGGCGAAATCGACTTCCGCTACGGGACGCTCGTCCAAACGGCCGACCGGGTGATGATGTACAAGTACATCGTCAAAAACGTCGCCCGCGCGGCCGGCAAGGTGGCGACCTTCATGCCGAAGCCACTCTTCGGCGATAACGGTTCCGGCATGCACACCCACCAGTCGCTCTTCAAGAACGGCGAGACGCTGATGTACGACAAGAACGGGTACGCCGGGCTCAGCCAGACGGCCCTCTGGTACATCGGCGGCCTCCTGAAGCACGCGCCGGCGATCCTCGCTTTCGCTGCCCCCACCACCAACAGCTACAAGCGCTTGGTGCCGGGCTACGAGGCGCCGGTGAATTTGGTCTACTCCGCCCGCAACCGCTCGGCGGCCTGCCGCATCCCGCTCTACACCGACCACCCCTCGCACAAGCGGATTGAATTCCGGCCGCCCGATCCCACCTGCAACCCGTACCTCGCTTTCGCCGCGATGCTCATGGCAGGGATCGACGGGATCATCAACCAGATCGACCCCGGCCCGCCGCTCGACAAGAACACCTACGAGCTCTCCCCCGAGGAGCTCGCCAAGATCCGCACCGTACCGGGCTCGCTCTCCGAGGCCCTCGATGCCCTGGAGCGCGACCACGAGTTCCTCCTCCGCGGCGACGTCTTCACCCCGGACGTAATCGAGACCTGGCTCGAGTACAAGCGGGCCGAGATCCCCAAGGTCAACCTTCGGCCGCACCCGTACGAGTTCCACTTGTACTTCGACGCCTAGTCTCCTGCGCGTGGCGCGACCGCGGGCCCGGGCACTTCGCCCGGG
>DAOUCS010000163.1:0-2920 GCA_034431815.1 Dehalococcoidia bacterium | reverse complement strand
CGTCCTCGAACAGGTAGAGTGCGAGCATCGTCCCGGCCGAGGTCACTCCCCAGCGGATCCCGGCGATGCCAGGGATGCGACGCACGTCGCGCAGGTGGACTCTGCGGACCCAGCGCAGGAACTCCTCGCGGACGGCGTCCCGCGGCGCCGCCCGGACGAGGAAGAACGGTGCAGGCGGCCTCATCGCGCCTCCTGCGCCGCGAGCCGTTCCACGAGCGCGAGGCTCGGCTCCAGCGGAAACCGCGTATCGACGATGACGGTTGGAACTCGGAACGGCTCCGGCCGCTCCCGCATCTGCTCGAACACCTCGATACCCGCCTCGGAGAAGCCTTCGCGCGGCGACGAGAGCCGACTGCGGACCACGCTCTCGGGGGCGGTGAGTCGGACCGGCACCAGGCCCGCGCCCAACCGCGCCGCCAGCGCCACGAAGCGCCGCCGATCCCGCTCCGTGAGGTTCGTGGCGTCGATGATGACCACCCGCCGGGCGGCGAGCGCCTCCTCGGCCAGCCGCTCCAGCTCGTCGAACACCCGCGCGCTCTCCTGGGGCGTGTAGCTCGGCGCAGGAAACATCGAGCGCCGCACGGCGTCGCTTTCGAAGTGGCGCGCGCGAAGGCGCGGAGCGAGCGCCCGCGCGAAGGTCGTCTTGCCGCTCCCGGGCAGCCCAGAAAGCAGCACCAGCACGCCCCGCTGCGGGGGACGCTCGTTGCCGTCAGGGGTGGCGTGTGGTAGCTTCAAGCCGAGAACACGATAGGACGAAGGAAGTCAGAAGCGGAAGGTTGCTTACCAAAGAGCGCAAGAACGAAATCATCGCCCAGTTCGCCCGTCACCCGGGCGACACCGGCTCGCCCGAGGTGCAGGTTGCGCTGCTCACCGAGCGCATCAAGTACCTCACCGAGCACCTTCGCCAGCACAAGCACGATTACCATACGCGGCGCGGGTTGCTGAAGCTGGTCGGCGAGCGTCGCCGTCAGCTCCGCTACCTGAGCGAGCGGGACGTCAACCGGTACCGTGAGCTCATCGCCCGACTCGGCCTCCGCAGATAGCGGAGGCTTTTCGCATTCAGCGCACAGCGCTCCCGGACGCGGAGCACGAGGGAATCGGGACGGCCCGGGGCCGTGGCGCGAGGCCAGCCGGCTGGGTCCACATTTGCTCTACGGGACAGTCACAACCCACGAAGGAACCGATGAACCATGATCCGACGATACGAAGTTGAAGTGGGCGGCAAGCCCCTCATCATCGAGCACGGCCTCCTCGCCCATCAGGCGAACGGCGCCGTAACGGTACGCCAGGGCGATACCGTTGTCCTCGTCACGGCCTGTATGGCCGAGGCCCGCGAAGGCATCGACTTCTTCCCCCTGACCGTGGACTACGAGGAGCGTCTGTATGCGGCCGGCCGCGTGCCGGGCTCGTTCCCCCGCCGCGAGACCCGGCCGAGCCCCGAGGCCATCCTCACCATGCGCCTCACCGACCGGCCGCTGCGTCCCCTCTTCCCCAAGGGGTTCCGGAACGAAGTCCAAATCATCGCCATGACCCTCTCAGCCGATCGGGAGCACCAGCCGGATACGCTCATCACAGTCGGCGCCAGCGCCGCCCTCACCATCAGCGATATCCCCTTCAACGGCCCCGTGAGCTCGGTCCGAGTCGCCCTCGTCGACGGTGAGTACATCATCAACCCCACCTTCCAGCAGGCGGATGCCGGCATCCTCGATATCGTCGTCGCCGGCACTGACGAGGCCGTGGTGATGGTAGAGGCCGGCGCGAAGGAGTGCGCCGAAGAGCAGGTGCTCGAGGCCATCGAACGCGCCATGGAGGCGAACCGGGCCATCAACGCGCTCCAGCGCCAGATGCAAGCCGAGCTCGGCGTTCCCAAGAAGCCCTATACCCCCGCGAAGGAGCCGGAAGAGGCCATCGCCGCCATCGCCGAGTACCTGAAGGACCGCATGGACGAGGTGATGGCGACGGCCACGAGCGAGCGAAGCGACGCCAACAAGGCCCTCCGCGCCGAACTCCTCGAGGTCTTCGGCGATCGTTTCACCCCCGTCGAGATCGCCGACGGACTCTGGAACGTGATCAAGCGCGAGATGCGCCGCCGCATCCTCGAGGAAAACCGGCGCGCCGACGGCCGCGGCCTCAAAGACATCCGGCCGCTCGACATCAAGGTGGGCATTCTGCCCCGTACCCACGGCAGCGGGCTCTTCCAGCGCGGCCAGACGCAAGTCCTCACCATCGCCACGCTGGCGAACCTGGGGATGGCCCAGAAGCTCGACACCCTCTCGCCCGACGAGTCGAAGCGGTTCATGCACCACTACAACTTCCCGCCCTTCTCCGTGGGGGAGGTCCGGCCGCTTCGCGGTGCGGGCCGCCGCGAAATCGGGCACGGCGCCCTCGCCGAGCGCGCCCTCGAGCCCGTCATTCCTCCCGAGGAGGATTTTCCGTACGTGCTTCGCCTCGTGAGCGAGACGCTCTCCTCCAACGGCTCCACCTCGATGGCGAGCGTGTGCGGTTGCACCTTGGCCCTCATGGATGCGGGCGTTCCGATCAAGGCGCCGGTCGCTGGCATCGCCATGGGCCTCGTCATGGGCGAAAACGGCGAGTACCGCATCCTCACCGACATCGCCGGCCAGGAAGACTTCATGGGCGACATGGACTTCAAAGTGGCCGGCACGCGCAAGGGAATCACCGCTCTGCAGATGGACATCAAGGTGAGTGGCGTGTCTCGGGAGCTCCTCCGCGAGGCGCTCGAACAAGCCCGGGAGGCACGCCTCTACATCCTCGACCGAATGCTCGAGGTGATCCCGGCCCCGCGGCCCGAGCTCTCGCCCTACGCTCCCAAGATGTACCGCCTCACCATCAACCCCGACCTCATCGGGCTCCTCATTGGCCCCGGTGGCAAGACCGTTCGCCGGATCCAGGAGGCATC
>DAOUCS010000162.1:0-17323 GCA_034431815.1 Dehalococcoidia bacterium | reverse complement strand
CGATGCCAGTCCCTAGAAGCCGAAGTCCCAGTTCCCTCCGTCGTGGTACACCTTCAGCACGTGCTTGGCGATGAGGATGCGGTGCACCTCGTCCGGTCCGTCGGCGATGCGGAGCGTCCGCGCCCCCCGGTACATCCCCTCCAGGGGCAGGTCGCTGGAAACGCCGGCCGCGCCCCACACCTGGATCGCCCGGTCGACCACTCGTTCGAGGGCTGCGGGCACGAACACCTTGATGGCCGAGATGTTCGCCCGCACGTCGCCGACCCCGGAGTCGATGACCTGGGCCGTGTGAATCGTCATCAGCCGCGCCGCCATGATGTCGATGTACGAATCGGCGATGAAACCTTGGATAAACTGCTTCTCTTCGAGCTTGCCGCCGTGGACTACGCGCTCGGTGGCCCGGCGGACCATGAGGTCGAAGGCGCGCCACATCTGGCCGACGCAGTTCATGCAGTGGAAGACGCGTCCGGCTCCCAGCCGCTCCTGGGCTGCTTCGTGGCCGCTTCCTTCGCGCCCGAGCGTGTTCGTCACCGGGACGCGCACGTTCTCGAGGATGATCTCGCAGTGGTCCCCATCGGTGTGCCCCCACACGGGCACGCTGCGGACGATGCGGAAGCCCGGCGTGTCCGTGGGCACGATGATCTGGGTCATGCGGTCCTTCGCCTTGCCGGTCCCGTCGTCTTCGGCGGTGCGGCACATCACGATGGCGAAGTGCGCCCGGCTGGCGTTCGAACAGAACCACTTGTGGCCGTTAATCACCCACTCGTCCCCTTCGCGGACGGCTCTCGTCTGGATGGCGTAGGGGTCCGAGCCGGGCGCGTTGGGCTCGGTCATAGCGAAGCAGGACTCGATCTCCCCGCGGATGAGGGGTTCGAGCCACTTCTTTTTCTGCTCCTCCGTCCCGTACCGGAGGAGGATGGTCTGGTTCCCGGAGTTGGGGGCCACGACACCGAAGAGCCGCGCTCCGAATGGGCTCCACGCCAGGATTTCGTTCATGTAGGCGTGCTTCATGAAGCCGATGCCCATCCCGCCGTACTCCTTCGGCAGGTGGGGGGCCCATAGCCCTTCGGCCTTCACGCGGTCTTCGATCTCTTTCCGGAGCTGGCGCGCCTCGGGTGTGCGCTGCCTGAGGATGTTCTCGTTCGGGATGATGAGCTCGCTGACGATCTTGGCTGTTCGCAGTCGGATGTCGTTCGTCTCGGGGTCCAGCGTTGGGATGGGTGCGATGCGCATAGATGCAGTCCTCCGCGCGGGAAGTGTCGGCGCGGCAAGCGTACTCCAGCGGCGGCTGCCCTGCACCCGTCGAAGGCGGCCATGGTAGCATCGCCGCCGTGACGCACGACCCGTACGAAGTCGACGCGCGCTTCTACGATCTCTGGCACCCGCCCGACGGGCCGGACATCGGCCTCTGGCAGTCGTTCGCTGCCCGCACCGACCGACCGGTGCTCGAGGTCGGAGTGGGGACGGGCCGCATCGCCCTCGCCCTCGCCCGCGCGGGGTTCGAGGTGGTCGGCATCGACCCCTCGCCCGCGATGCTCGCCGTCGCCCGCGCCAAAGCCGACGGCAACGCGCTCGGTGTCCAGCTCATCGAGGGCCGGCTGCCGGAGCTGACCCTCGAGCCGGGAAGCTTCGGGCTCGTGCTCTTTCCGTTCGACGTGTTCCTCGCTTTCGCAAGCCCCCACGAGCAGCTCGCGAACCTGATCGCTGCCCGACGTCTTCTCCACTTCGACGGCCTCGTCATCCTGGACCTGCCCGGCCCGGCCCAGTGGCTCGACCCTGCCGGCAACGGTCAGCCGCTGCTGGTGTATTCGGGAGTGCTCGACGGGGGCGAGCGGCTCGACGTCTGGCATGTCCGAGAAGACGACCTGGCCCGCCAGGAGCGCATCCTCCGGGTGGCCTACGAGCTCACCGCTCCCGACGGCTCGGTGCGGCGGTTCCTCAGCGAACACCGCCTCCGCTACCTGTATCCGGCCGAGGTCGAATACCTGCTCCGGGCGGCGGACCTGGCGCCCGCCGGCCTCTACGGCGACTATGAGCTTGGCCCGCTCACGAACGACAGCGAGCGGATGATCGTCGTCGCCAGGGGGGTGGACGGGTGAACGTCAGAATCGCGATCGATGCCATGGGGGGCGACTTCGCGCCCGCCGAAGTCGTGGCTGGCACGCTGCTGGCCCTCAGGAGCCTCGCGATCGAGGCGGTGCTCGTGGGACGCCCCGAAGCGATCCGCGCTGAGCTGGCGGACGCTCCCGCGTCCGGGCGCCTCACGGTCGTCGAGGCCGCGGAGGTCATCGCGATGGATGAACACCCCACCGACGCCGTGCGGGGGAAGCCGGACTCGTCGATGATGGTCGGGCTTCGGCTGGTGAAGGACGGGCGGGCCGACGCGTTCGTCACCTGCGGCAACACCGGGGCGGCGATGGCCGGCGCGCTCCTCACCCTCGGCCGGGTGCGCGGCGTCGCCCGGCCCGCGCTCGCCACTGTGGTCCCCAACGGCCAGTCGGGCGTGGGGCTGCTGCTCGATGTCGGCGCCAATGCCGATTGCCGCCCGCTGCATCTCCTCCAGTTCGCGCACATGGGCTCCGCCTACATGGCGCGCACGTTCGGCATCGCCCGGCCGCGGGTCGGCCTCCTCTCTATCGGCGAAGAGGACACCAAAGGCAACGCGCTCGTCCTCGAGACGAACCGTCTCCTCCGCCAATCGCGCCTCAACTTCGTCGGGAACGTCGAAGGGAACGACCTCACCCGGAACGTGGCTGATGTGGTGGTCGCGGACGGGTTCACGGGCAACGTGGTGCTCAAGACTGCGGAGGGCATGGCCGACCTGCTCTTCAACGAGCTCCGCCGCGTCTTCGAACTGACGCCATGGAACCGCGCCGCGGGGCTCCTCCTCATGTCGGAGCTGCGGAAGGTGAAGCGACGCCTCGACTACGCCGAGTACGGCGGCGCGCTCCTCCTCGGTGTCGAAGGGATCGTCGTGATCGGCCACGGGCGCTCCAAGGCGAGGGCGGTGTTCAATGCCATCCGGGCCGCGGGCGAGGCCGTCCGGAACGGGGTTCTCGGCGTCGTGCGCGAGGCGGCCGCTGAGGCCCCCGCCCGGCCCGGCCGCGATGCCGAATCCGGGGAATCCTGAAGCCTGCGAGGACAGCGATGCGAACCGAGTTCTACGAGGCCGACCCTTTCAGCGGCGGGAAGGGAGAGCACTACCTCACGCTCGATACCGACTACCGGTTCGAGAAAGGGGACGAAATCTGGATCGAGGCCAAAGGACGCCGCATCAAGGTGCGCGTGACGTGGGTGAACGTCACTGTGCGCGAGAACGGCGAGCTCACCCGCGAAATCCTCGGCCTGAAGCTGTAGTTCAGCCCTGGCTCTGCGCCGCCTGCTGACGCGCCATCGCCAGAGCACGGCTGTATAGTCCCGCCGTGATGCCGCCATCGGGGAAGACGATCGTCCCGGTCACGAAGGACGCCTCGTCCGAGGCGAGGAAGCTCGCGACCGCAGCCACGTCCTCGGGCGTGCCGATGCGACCCACGGGGGTGCGGTCGATGAGGTATTGGGCCAGGGGCGGAAATTCGCGCAGCGGCGCCGTCATCTGCGTCTCGATGAAGCCGGGCCCGATGGCGTTGCAGGTGATCCCGTAAGGGGCGCAGGCTAGCGCGAACGAGCGCACGAGCTGCTTCACGCCGCCCTTGCTCGCGCAGTAGGCGGGCGTGCCCGCGCTTCCCCACTCGGCCATGATGCTGGCGATTGCGATGAGGCGCCCCCCGGTGCCCTGTTCCCGCATCCGGTTGGCGGCCGCTTGCAGGGTGAAGAAGACACCCTTCAGGTTCACGGAGATCGTGCGGTCCCATTGCTCCTCCGTCATGGTGAAGCAGTCGGTTTCCCGCTCGACCACCCCGGCGTTGGCCACGGCGATATGCAGCCCGCCGAACGCGCGTACGGCTTCGGCCACCAGGCGGTCGATGTCGCTCTTCTTCGCCACGTCGCACTCGACCGCCAGAACGCGGCGCTCTTGCTGCCGCACCAGGCGAGCCGTCTCCTCCAGGCCCGCGGTGTCGATGTCGGCGATTGCTACGTCGGCTCCGTCCCGGGCGAAACGCACCGCCATCGCCCGGCCGTTGCCGGATGCGGCACCGGTCACCAGCGCCACCTTCCCGTCCAGGTGCCCCATGCTGCCCCCTTCGTGCTCCAGGAACCGTTCGGCGGCAGTGTAGCGGAGCGCAGACCGGCCGTCATTGACGGCCCGCCCAGGTAGAATGCGGGCGATGCTTGTGGACGCGCTCGACCATCTCGTCCTCGCCGTTCCCCGCCTCGCGTCCGCGGCGGAGCGGTTCGAGCGCCTGGGGTTCGTGCTGTCGCAGCCGGCCGCTCATCCCGGCATGGGAACGGAGCTCCGCGCCCTCTTCCTCGGCGAGGGGCCTGGCCACGCCTACATCGAGCTCCTGGCCATCCGGGACGAAACGGAGGCGCGCCGCATCCCCGGCCGCGAGGCGGAGTTCGAAGTGCTCGCCCGGGGAGGGGGGCTCTCCCGGATCTTCCTGGCCACGAGCCGGCTCGGCGAGGCGCTCCAGCGTCTGCGGGCGGCGGGCTATTCGGTCGCCCCGACGCACGTGCGCCGCCTCGACGGCTCCCCCGTCGCCAGCACTGTCGCCGTCCCCGCCCGCGATCGGCTCGGAGCCGCCGTCGGACTCATCGAGTACGCGGCGCCGGCCGAGCGGCGGTGGGAAGCTCGCCAAGCGAACGGACTCTTCGCTCACCGCTTTCCTGTCGTCCGGCTCGACCACATCGCCGTCATCGTGGCCGACGTGGAGGCTGCGGCCCGCGCCTGGGAGGAGCTGCTGGGGGTCGGTGTGCTCGGCGAGGTCCGAACCCCGGCCATGGTCATCCGCCAGCTCGACGCCGGGAACGCGGTGATCGAGCTCATCGCGCCCACTGGGCCGGAGAGCCCCGTTGCCGTCCGACCGCGGGGCCTCGTGAGCATGGCGGCGGTCGAGGTTCCCGACGTCGACGAGGCCGTTCGCCTGGCTCGCGAGCGGGGGTTCACGGTGACCGACCCGTCGCAGGGGCCGCTTCCCGGTACCCGGACAGCGACCATCCCCGCCGGGGAACTGGCGGGGATGGCGCTGCAGCTGCTGCAGTACGGGCGCTGAGACAGCGGCGTCAAGCGTGGATACCGCGCGCCCGGCGGAGCGCGCGGAGAATTTCCTCCAACACGAGCTGCTCCCGCTCGAGATCAGGCTGGACCCGGCGCGATGTGGAGAACCGCACCGCCGTTCGGATCACGTCGACGTACCGTTCGACGACGTGCTCCAGCACGTCAGCCTGCTCGCGGGTGAGCCGAAGCTCCATGGCGGTTGCCTCCTCGCGGACTGTGCCGTCAGGCTACCGGCGGGTATTCGCGGTTCCGATGGCCGGATGGACATTTCATGGGTTCCGAATGGTCCCCACTTGGTCAAACGCTCGTTACGGGGCCGCTCGCCGGCGTCCCGCGTCGTACGCTTCCCCGTCCCGCAAGGCGCGCTCCAGCGCGTCCCGCGGCGTCGATACCAACACCAGCGCGATCGCTAACAGGGCGACCAGCACGTCGTCGAGCTGGCCCAGGACGGGGATGGCGTCCGGGATAACGTCGAGCGGGAAGGCTAGGTAGACTGCCAGCCCGCCCAGAATCCATTTGGCGCGGCGCGGCACCGCGGGATCGCGCACGAGCGCGCGCCCGAAGCGCACCTTGCCCCGGCGCGAAAGGGCGAGGAAGCGCCGGCCAGCCTCTGTCGTCCGCAGCACGAGGTAGGCTGCGGCTGCACCCGCCGCCGACGCTGCCCCTAGCCCCAGCAGCAGCCACGCCCACCAGGGCAGCATCGACGCTCACTCCGAGGCCGCTTGCAGCTGAGCGAACAGGCCGAAGAGGGGCGGGTACTTCCGCAAGCTCGCGCCGCCATCGAGGTAGACCGTTTGCCCCGTGAGCCACCTCGCCGCGGGCGAAACCATCCAGAGCGCGAGGGCGGCCACGTCGGCTGGTTCGCCGACGAAGCCCAGCGGGGTCTCGGCAAGGTAGGCAGCCTCGACCCCAGGGAGGGCCCGGAGCGGCTCCGTCATGGGCGTGCGGACGAGCCCCGGCCCGATCGCGTTCACGCGAATGCCGTGCCGGCCCAACTCCAAGGCGGCCACTTCCGTGAGCATCGCCACGCCTGCCTTCGCCGCGCAGTACGCCGCCATCCCTTCGGCGGGCTGGCGCGCGTTCAGCGAGGCGATGTTCACGATTGCGCCACCGCTCCCCTGGCGGATCATCTGCGCTGCCTCGTGCTTCAGGCAGAGGAACACCCCGGTGAGGTTCACGTCGAGCACCCGCTGCCATTCGGCGAGCGCCATTTCGTGCACGGGGGAAAAGGCGCCCGTCCCGGCGCTGTTGACGGCGATATCGACCCGGCCGAACCGGCGCACGCACCGCTCTACCATCCGTTGCACCGCCGCCTCGTCCCGCACATCCGCTTCGCAGCCGTCGGCCGCGTTGTGGCCGTGCTCGGCGATCACCCGGGCGATGCCTTCCGCGTTCACGTCGGCGATGAAGATGCGAGCGCCCTCGGCCGCGAATGCATCGGCGACGGCCCGTCCGATTCCGGACGCACCGCCCGTCACGATGGCGACGCGGCCCTCCAACACACCCATGGGCGTCTCACGCGTTCACAGGTGTTCGCGGAAGAACGCCAGAACGCGCTTCCAGCTGTCTTCCGCCGCTTGCGGATGGTAGATGCCGGGCCGCTCGTCGTTGAAGAAGGCGTGCTGCGTGCCCGGGCAAGTAACGAACTCGTACTTCTTTCCCCGGCGTTTCAGCTCTTCTTCGTAGCGGGGGATGTTCGGATTCACGAAGTCGTCGTGTTCGGCCCAGATCCCGAGGACAGGGGCGGTGAGCCCGTCCCAGTCGTAGGTGACGGCCGGATGCCCTCCGTAGAAGTCCACGCACGCGCCCACGTCGCTCCCGGCCTTGCAGGCGGCGAAAAGGCTGAGCGCCCCGCCCATGCAGAAGCCCACCGTTCCCACGGGCGCGCCGGTGAGCTCCTTCAGGTAGCGGATGGCGCCGCGCAGGTCCTTCTCTGCCTCGTCGATGCGGAGCGCCATCATCAGCTTCCCCGCCTCGTCGGGTTCGCTGGTCACCTTGCCGTGATACAGGTCGGGCGCGAGGGCGACGAACCCCTCGGCGGCGAAGCGATCGGCGATGTTCCGGATGTTGGAGTTTAGGCCCCACCACTCCTGGATGACGACCACGCCCTTCCCAGTGCCTGCCGCAGGCCTGGCGAGGTAGCCGGGGCAGGTCCTGCCGTTGGCGGGGAACTCGATCATCTCGCCCATGTCGCGAATGCCTCCCACCGGTCTGACGGCGGAAAGGGTACCCGCCGGGAAGCCCGTTGTCAGGCCCGGGACGCCTCCGCCAGGGCGCTTCGCAGCGCGCGGATGTGGGCCGCGTGCTCCGCGAAGTGGTCGGCCCCAAGGCGAACGAGGCGGGCCACGGTTACGGGGCCGATCTCAGGGTGGAGTCCCGACCGTTCCCAGCCTGCCGCGTCGAGCTGCCGTAACAGCTCCGCGTTCGCGTGGCACAGGAGTTCGAGCAGCGTGAGGGCGAGCTCCGGGTCGCGCCAAAGGTAAGCGAGCCGCCGCTTCCACGCGTCTTGGTCGAACGGCCGCAGCTCCGGCGACTCCTCGGCGATGACCCTCCGCAGCCGTTCCGCGCGGACGAGCTCGGCATCGGCGAGGTGGATGATGACGTCCCGCACGCTCCACTCGGAGCCGGGCGGGCGCTGGCTCAACCGCGCCTGATCGACGCCCGCAACCGCCTCGCGGACACGGCTCGGACCGGCGAGGTACGCCTCGAACGCCTCGCGGTGCGCCGCTGGAATGGAAGGCACGGCCAGCCGATGATAGCAAGGGAGAGCCGCTGCGGCGCCGGCCCTTCGATGCCGGCAGTTCGGATTGGTAGGCTAGAACCGTGCCAGCCCAGCAGCGTGACTACTACGAAATACTCGGCGTACCCCGGGATGCCAGCCAGACGGAGATCAAGAAGGCGTACCGCCGTCTGGCCATGCAGTACCATCCCGACCGGAACCCTTCGCCCGATGCGGAGGAGCGGTTCAAGGAGATCAACCGCGCCTACGAGGTGCTCTCCGACCCCGAAAAGCGCGCCGCCTACGACCGCTTCGGGCATGCGGGCGTCGACGGCACCGCGGGGGCGGCCGGGTTCGAGGGCTTCAACCCCTTCGAAGGCTTCGGCGACATCTTCGAGGCCTTCTTCGGCGGCACGCGCGCGCGGCGCCGGCAGGGCCCGGTGCGGGGCGCCGACCTTCGCTACACGCTCGAGCTCACCTTCGAAGAGGCGGCCTTCGGCGCGGAGAAGGAGATCGAGTTCCAGCGCCACGAGGTGTGCAGCGAGTGCCGCGGCCGCGGAACGGCGCCGGGCACGGACCTCGCCGTCTGCCCCGATTGTCGCGGCGCTGGCGAAATCCGCCGCGCGGCTACGAGCATCTTCGGCCAATTCGTGAATGTCTCCACCTGCGGCCGCTGCGGCGGCGAAGGACGCATCATCGTCACGCCCTGCCCCCGCTGCCGCGGGACCGGTCGCGAGCGCGTCACCCGCCGGTTGATGGTCCGCATCCCGCCCGGAGTCGATACAGGCTCGCAGATCCGTCTTTCGGGCGAAGGGGAGGCGGGTCTCCGGGGCGGGCCTCGGGGCAACCTGTACGTGGTGGTCTCCGTGGCGCCCCATCCGCGCTTCACGCGCGTGGAGGACCACCTCCTCTACGAGCTCCCGCTCAACATCGCCCAGGCCGCGCTGGGCGCCACCGTCCGCATTCCCAAGCTCGATCCTGCCGGAGGTGAGATCGAGCTGGACATTCCGCCGGGCACGCAGCACGGCGACGAGTTCGTCATTCGCGGCGAGGGCGTCCCCCGCCTCCGCGGTCCGGGCCGGGGCGACCTGGTGGTGCGGGTGGCCGTCGTGGTGCCGGAGCGGCTCACGGACGAGCAGCGCCAGCTTCTCGAGAAGTTGGCGGAGACGATGGGTACCCCGGCGCTCCCGCGTCGCAACGGGAAGAAGAGCTTCTTCGAGCGGCTGCGCGATGCTGTCGCCGGGTAGTCCGGAGCGATGCGCGGCCTCTGGTTCGAACTCACGGTCTCCTCGCCTCCGGTGCTCGCCGAAGCCGTCGCCGAGATCTTCCGCAGACACGTACCCGCCGGAGTCACCATCGAAGAGCCCATCGAGCCGCTCGGACCGGAGCGAGGCTTCCGCGTGGTCGAGGGCCCAGTATTGGTCCGGGCGTACGTTCCCAGCAGCGAACTCGGCGCGGTGGTCGTCTCCCGCCTCCGCGACGAATTCGCCCGCTTGCCGGAGGTCGAGCTCGTCGCCCGCCCCCTGTACGAGCGCGACTGGCAGGCGAGCTGGCGCGAATTCTTCGGCGTTGTCCGCACAGGAAGCCCCGTTACCGTCGTTCCCACGTGGGTGGAGCACGTTCCCGCGCCGGGCGAGGTGGTCATCCGGCTCGACCCCGGCCAAGCGTTCGGAACCGGCCACCACGAGACGACCCGACTTTGCCTCGCCGCGTTGGCGGCCGCCGTCCGCCCGGGGTACCGCGTCCTCGATGTGGGTACCGGCTCCGGGATCCTCGCCATCGCCGCTGCGAAGCTCGGCGCGCGCGCCGTCGATGCCTGCGACATCGACCCGGTGGCCGTCGATGTCGCTCGGGCCAACGCCGCGGCCAACGGTGTGAGCGGCGCGGTGCGGGTCGCGCTGGGGTCGATTGCCGAGGCGGTGGACGGCACCTACGACGTGGCGGTCGCGAACATCAACACCGAGGCCGACATCGCTCTCGCTCCTGCCCTTGCCGCAGCGCTCGTTCCGGGAGGGGTCGCCATCGTGAGCGGCTTCCTCGCTGCGGACACGACTGCGGTGCGCGCTGCGCTCCAGCGTGCAGGGCTTACGCCGACGGCCATGCGCCACGAAGGCGAGTGGGGGCTGCTCGAGGCCTCCCGCGGCCGGTGAGGCCCGAAAGGTGGTACGGCTCCCTCGCATCTACCACCAGAGCGCCGGCCCCGGCCTCCACCGGCTCGAAGGTGAGGTCGCACACCGTTTGGCGAACGTCCTGCGCCTGCGCGAGGACGATTCGCTGCTCCTCTTCGCGGGGGATGGCCGCGAGTGGCTTGCCCGCGTGTGTCGAGTGGAGCCACGCGCCGTGCTCGCCGAGGTGGTGGAGCTCGCCCGCATCGGTGCGCCCTCGCGGCTCGTCCTCGACGTCCGCTGCGCCCTCGTTCGTCCGCAGCGCTTCGATTGGGCGGTGGAGAAGCTCACGGAGGCCGGCGCCGACGTGATCGGCGCCCTCGTCACGGAGCGCACCACCGAACGCCGAGCGGACGGTGCCCGGCGGAGCCGCTGGGAGCGCATCGCCGCCGAGGCCGCCGAGCAGAGCGGACGGCTTTGGGTTCCGGCCATCGCGCCCCCCTCCCGCCTCGAAGACGCTCTCCTGGGTGCAGCGGGGCCGATCCTCGTCGGACATGCTCAGGGGATAGCCTTCGGCGAAGCAGCTCGCCGGATCCCGGAAACGGGCCGCCTGACCATCCTCGTTGGTCCCGAAGGAGGTTTTTCCGAACGGGAGCTGGCGGCCGCCGAGGCCCGCGGCGCGTTGCTCGCCTCGTTCGGGCCCCATACCCTCCGAAGCGAGACGGCAGCGGTCGTTGCGACCGCCCTCGTCCGTTCGCGCTGGAGGTAGCGATGGAGGCGGTATCCCGCCGGGGGCTAAGCGTCCGACCCGCCCGGCTTCGGCCGGTTCTCGGGAGCGCGGCCGCGGTGGGCGCGTTCGCCCTCGCCTTCGTGCTGCACGTGGCAGCCGGAGCGGCCGGCCTCGATTGGCTCTTCGCGGCAGCGGTGGTCCTCATCTACCTGACCGCGGCCTCCATCCCTACGGCCGCGTGGATTCTGGGCGGGAAAGGCCGGCGCACCTGGCTCTGGTGGGCCGTGCACACGGCTCTCGCCCTCGTGTTCACCGGCGGGGCGCTGTGGGCCTCGGCCGGTCGGGAGCTAAGGTGGTGGGTGCCGCTGGCAGCCGCAGCCTGCGTGGCGGCGGGCACGCTTTCCGCCGCCCTCCTCGCGAGGGCTGCGCGGTCTTCCTGCGCCGACCCTATACGTACGGGTGGTCGTCGAACTCCTCGCCGCCGGTGAGGTGGATAAGCGCTGCCCAGAGGGCGAGGACCGCTGTGGTGCCGCAGACGGCCGCCCCTGGAGCGAACCACCAGCCGAACGCCCGAAGCCCGAACCATACGGCTGCGGCGAACACAGCGGCGAGGAGCAACAGGGCCAGTCCCCGGCTCGCCAGCGGCCAAGGAGCCAGCTCGAGCCAGGGCCGCGGCGGCTTCTGGGGGAAGCGCTCCTCGGCGCAGGGGTCGGCCATAGCCTCTAGTCGCGCAGGTCTGGCGGGAGCATGTTCGGGATGCCGTCTTCGATGGGGTACCGTTCGCCGCAAGCCTGGCAGATGAGCCGCCCGCGGACGATCTCCCCGTCCCGCTCCTCCTCGACCTGGAGCTCCAGCTCGCCCTTGCACAGTGGGCAGATGAGGATGTCGAGCAGTTCGGTGCGCACAACGGCATCCTACTATGCGTTGGCCCTACGTTCCTGCCGCAGTTGAGCCTTCTGCTCGCCCTCTGCAAGGTTGAACCATCCCGCGACGGAGCTCCGCTGCTATGGACTGGATTTCGGTGGTCATCGTGGGTAGCATCGCGCTCCTCACCTGGCGAGCCTACCGCCGGGGGCTCATCCGCGAACTCGTCTCCCTCGCGGCCGTCGTGTTGGCGATTCCCCTCGCCGGCGTCCTCTACGATGATATGGCGCCGAAGGTAGAGCCCATCGTGGCGAACGAGCTCCTTGCGCGCCTCATCGCCTTCCTCTCCATCCTCTTCGCCGTCATCGTCGCCGGGCAGGTCGTCGCCTACGCACTCCGCCGCGGGGCCGAGCTGCTCGACCTCGGCGCCGCCGATCGCGTCGCCGGCGGGCTCTTCGGCTTCGCGAAGGGGTTTCTCATCTCCCAGGCGGTGCTCATCGCCCTGGTGGCCTTCCCCGACCCCGACCTGCGGAGCGAAATCGACGCCTCACCGGTCGCCCGGCGGATGCTCGAAGCGACCCCCCTCGTTCTCCGCATCCTTCCGAACTCCTTCGAGGAGCCGGTGCGCGGCTTCCTCGAGGGGATGCCCGCTGATGAACAAGCCTGAGGCTGGCGGCGCGGCGGCCGGTGGTAGGATGTCGGCGTGGCCCTCATCGAGACGGCGGGATTGACGAAACGATATCCCGGCGTGACCGCCCTCGACGACCTCACCGTTTCCATCGAAGGCGGCATCGTGGGGCTCGTTGGCGCCAACGGAGCCGGGAAGTCGACCCTCATCAAGCTGCTGCTGGGGCTCATCGAGCCGACGCAGGGCACGGCGGTTGTTCTCGGATTCGATGTGCGCCGAGACCGGGCCCAGCTTCGCCGGGCCGTGGGGTACATGCCCGAGCACGACTGCCTGCCTCCCGACGTCTCAGCGACCGAATTCGTTGCCCACATGGCTCAACTCTCCGGCCTCCCGCGGAACGCCGCTCGCGAGCGCACCGCTGACGTCCTCCGCCACGTCGGGCTCTTCGAGGAGCGATACCGGCCGATGGGGACGTACTCCACCGGGATGCGCCAGCGCGCGAAGCTGGCCCAGGCCCTCGTCCATGATCCGCAGCTCCTCTTCCTCGATGAGCCGACGAACGGGCTCGACCCGGAGGGCCGGGACGAGATGCTCGACCTCATCCGGCGGACTGGGAGGGAGTTCGGCATCGCCATCCTCATGGCTTCGCACCTCTTGGGCGAAATCGAGCGCGTTTGCGATTCGCTCGTCGTCCTCGATGCCGGCCGGCTCGTCGAGGCGGGCCCATTACGGAACTTCACCGCCGCGATCGGACGTCTCATCGTCGAGGTCGACGGCGACCGGGATGCGGCGGCGGCAGCCCTCCGCGCCCGGGGCCTGACGGTGACCACCGACGGCCGCTCGGCCTTCCTCGTCGGGCCAGCGGACGATTCGGCGCTCGACCTCGTGCGCGACGTCGCTGTCGAGCTCGGACTCGGCCTGGTTCGCCTCGAGCCCGCCCGGCGCCAGCTCGAAGACCTCTTCCGCCGCGCCGAGGCAGCACTATCGGAGGGTGCTCGTGTCTGAGCAGGCGACGAGCTCCATCTATGACCTCGGCTACGCGCGGTACTCCGGCCCCCGTCTTGGGCAGGCGGCGATCCTGGCTGAACTCTTCCGCTACTCGGCACGCAGCATCTTCGGCCTGGGGCGCGGCCTGGGCAGCAAGGCGGCCCCGATGGGCCTGGCGGTGATGGCTGCCGTTCCAGCCTTCGCGCAGCTTGCCATCGGCGCGCTCATCCCCCGCGAGGTCGAAGTGTTCCGGGCCGAGGAGTACTACGGCTACATCCAGGTGGTGATCGCGCTCTTCGTAGCCGCCGCAGCGCCCGAACTGTACGCCCGTGACCGCCGTACGGGTGCGCTCGTCCTCTACCTCGTGCGGCCGCTCTCCCGCGAGGCGTACGCTCTCACCAAGCTCGGTGCCCTCGCGGCGGCGCTCCTCGTGATCACGCTCGGGCCCCAACTCGTACTCTTCGTGGGCAACGCCTTCGCCAGCGACGACGTGGCCGGGTACCTCGCCCGCGAGGCGGATGAGCTCCCCGCCATCGCGGCAAGCGCGGCGGTGATCGTCGCCATGTCGGCGGCGCTCGGGGCTGCCATCGCCTGCCAGAGCCCGCGGCGCGCCTACACCACCGTGGGGATCTTCGCGGCGTTCTTCCTCCCCTGGGGCATCGCCAGCGCGATCGTGGAAGCAGCGGGCGGCGGTCCTTCGGGGTACGTCCTGCTCGCGAGCCCGTTCCACGTGATCCGCGGCTCGACGCTGTGGCTGTTCGGCGCCGACCCCGAGCCGACCTCGCCGCTGGCGACCGCCGACCTCTTCGGGGGCCTCTACCTGCTGAGCGCGCTTGCTCTTGGTGCCGGCGGAACCTACGTCCTCCTGCGGCGGTACCGCGAGGTGGCGGTGTGAGCAGCCAGCCGCCTGCCCTCGAAGCGCGGCACGTCTCCCGCTGGTACGGGAACGTCGTGGCTGTCAACGGGGTCAGCTTCGCTGCGGGATCGGGCATCACGGCGCTCCTCGGCCCCAACGGCGCCGGGAAATCGACGCTGCTGCACATGCTGGCAGGGCTGCTCGCGCCATCCTCTGGGGAAGTCCGGGTGCTCGGTGAAATCCCCCGCGGCAACCCGGGAATCTTCCGCCGGGTGGGCCTCGTACCAGAACGCGATACGACCTACGGCTTCCTCACCGGCCGCCAGTACGTGCGGGCAAGCGCCGCCCTCTTCGGCCTCCCAGAGCCGGACGCTGCGGCACGGAAGGCCATCGCCGCCGTGGGTATGGAGGGCGCCGAGCACCGTCCCATCGCTACCTACTCGAAGGGCATGCGGCAGCGGATCAAAGTGGCCGCCGCCATCGTCCATGAACCCGAAGTCCTCATCCTCGACGAGCCGTTCAACGGGACCGACCCCGCCCAGCGGCTGGCCTTGATGGACCTCTTCCGGCGGATGGCTGCCAAGGGGCGGACCATCCTCATCTCCTCGCACATCCTCGAGGAGGTCGAGCGGCTCGCCGACCAGATCGTCGTCCTGTACGCCGGCCGCCTCGCGGCGGTCGGCGACTACCGCGAGATTCGCCGGCTCATGCGCGACCGTCCGCATACGTTCACCGTACGCGCCAGCGACCCCCGCCGCCTGGCGGCGTGCCTCGTTGCCGAATCAGCGGTTCGGGCGATCGAATTCACCGACGACCGCGTCATCATCCAAACCACGGACTTCGGGTCCCTCACGCGCTTCCTGCCGCGCGCGGCCAAAGAGCACGGGATCCGCATTTACGAGCTGCGGCCGACCGACGAGTCGCTCGAGAGCGTCTTTGCCTACCTGGTGGGGAAATGAACGGGGCGTCAGCGGTCCTCTGGTCCCTGGCCGTTGCCCAACTCGCGGGCCGCCGGCGGCTCTGGCTAGTGGGGCTTCTCTGCCTGCTGCCCATCGCCGTGGCGTCGGTATACCTCGCCGTGGGGCGCGCCGAGCCCGAGCGGTGGACCGCCAGTGTGCTGATGAACGGCATCGTGATTTCGGCCGTTGCCCCGCTGGCGGCCCTCCTTGCCGCCACCGCCGCCATGGGCTCCGAATTGGAGGATGGGACCATCGTCTTCCTCCTAACGAAGCCTGTGCCCCGCTGGCGCATCGCCGCGGCGAAGTTCGGGGCGGCGGCCGCGGTGGCGGTGGCCGCCGTCGCTGCCTCTGCTGCGGTCTCGGGCATCATCGCTACCTGGGACGGAGGCAGCCGCCAGGCGGTGGCGGCCTTCGTGCTCGGCGCGGCCGGGGCGGCAGCGGCGTACACCGCCGTGTTCACGGCGCTGGCGGCCCTGACGTCGCGCGCCCTCGTCATCGGCCTGGCGTACGCCTTCATCTGGGAGGGAGTGGTGAGCTCCCTCTTCGAAGGCGCGAAGTGGCTCAGCATCCGCCGCTACGCCCTGGGCATCGCCGACGCGCTGGCCGGGCTCCCGCCCATACGCTTCGAGGAGCCGCTGCCGGGAGCCCCGGTGCTGCTCGCTGCGGCCATCGCCGGCGGATTCGCCGCCGCCGTCTGGGCGCTGGAGCGGTACCAGCTCGGCGGCAGCCTCTGACTCGCGGTGCCAAGGGCTTTGCAGCGGTCAGCTGCCCGCGTGGTATCAGCTCCATGGGGACCGCAACCGGGATTCTGGGCGCGGCCGCGGCCACTGCGGTGCTGCTGTGGTGGGCACTGCCGCCGCCGGAGGATGGCGAGGCGTTCGAGCACCGGGTCGTCGTCGCCGGGCCGGCGCGGGATAACTCCCGTCCCGCTCGACCCCGGCCTGCCACCCGTCGGATGCTACGTTCGGCATGCCGCCGCCTTCTCTCGACCTCGAGCGTTCCGACATTGCATCGCGGCGTTCGGTTGCTCCCGCCGGATCCGCACAACTGCGATTCCGACGGCGAGGGAGTAGGCTGCGAGCGCGAGCGGTTGCGCTGCCGGCTAGGCCGTCGCGGGTGCTCCATCGACCTCCGCACACGCGAGCCACCAGGCGACGTCCCGTCCGGAGCGGAGGCGCGTCCAACGGAGATGGGGGTAGACGGCGCCGCTCGCCGCCCGTGCGTACTCCCGCCGCCGCCGGCGGTGCGTTTTCACCGCCCACCAGAGCAGCGAGTCGTCCGTCGGCTGGAAGTGTTTCCAGAACGACTCGCGGTTCGTCCCCTAGAGCAGCTCCCGGCCTCGCCAGCGGCGCCACGACCGCCCCAGCACGCGCCACAGCACTACGGCGAGCGGCGGGTCAATCCACACGATGTCCGTCGCGCGCGGCCAGATGACGTCGTGCGTCTCCCGGTAGTTCCCGTCGACGACCCAGCGGGTGCCTCGGGTAGCCGCCTCTGCCCGGGCGCGGAAGGCAGCCCGTTCCGCCGGCCGCCACCCCGCTCCCAGCGGAGCGCGTCGAGCTCGACGTGGGGAGCACCCAGTTTCGCCGCGAGCGCCCGTGCGAGGGTCGACGTTCCGGCACGCGGGGCCCTGACGACCACCACCCTAGGGCCGACCCGCGGCGGTGCGTGCTCAGGGCGCATCGCGGGGTTCGATCGGCGGCTGCTCGATGACGATTCGCCGGAAGGCCTCCGCATACTCGAACGGCTGCCCCTGCGCCGACTCACGGGCGAGCAGGGTCACGAATGCCGCCACGCCTTCGTCGAGCTGGCTCGGATGCGCCAAGAGCGCCTGCCGCTTCACCTCGAGTACCGAGCCGATATCGACCCAGAAGTTCGGTTCGTGGGTGGTGCCCAGCCAGAGCTCGCGCACCTTGTGCGGCTCGAGGCCCTCGGCCAGGAGCTCCGCGAAGGTCAGCCGGTCGCGGGCGGCAGGGTACACGGCGTCGACGGCCGTGTCCCCCGTCACGCGGTGGTCGGGATGGTTGGTGTATACGTTGCGGAAGAACCGGGTCGTGGGGTCGAACGTCACCACCACCTCGGGCCGATACCGTCGAATCACGCGCACCAGGTCGCGGCGCAGCTCGAGGGTGTACTGCAGGTACGCGTCCGGGTAGCCGAGGAAGACCACCTCCTCGACGCCGAGGATGGCCGCGGCGGCCCGCTGCTCCTCCTCGCGGATGCGTGCGAGCCGTTCGGGGGTCATCTCCGGGTCGTCGCTCCCTTTATCGCCCTTCGTCACGACGACGTAAACGACGCGGGCACCGGCGCGCGTCCACCG
>DAOUCS010000161.1:0-6042 GCA_034431815.1 Dehalococcoidia bacterium | reverse complement strand
CGGGTCATCGTCGCCGGCGCCGTCGACCCGGAGGTGCCGCGCTACCTGGGGTTCAACGCAGCCGACACCGTCGAGGAAGCCGTGACATTGGCGCAGCGAATCCACGGCGACGAGTGCACCTTCGCGGTCATCGGCCCCTCTGGGGACACCAGTCTCGCCCCGCGCGCCGAACGGCTTCGTCCCTGATGCCGGCCGGCGAAGGTTTTACGGACGTTTTACTGCCCGTCATTGGCGAGGGGAACCCCAGGCGCGTTTCCCTTCATGCGCGTACGGGACGCGGCTGGTACGCTCGTGCGCGAACGTAGGGAGGAACCCCGATGCCCAAGCTCCGCCTGAAGCTTGCCGCGATCGTCGTCTCGAGCCTCCTGCTAGCCGCCGTGCTCGGCGCGACCGCCGGCATCGCCGCCGCCGGGAGCAGGTCTACGCTGTACCCCGGGCTCAACCTCGTGGGCGGGCCGCTGTTCGACAACGTCCCGCCCCAGGAGTACCTTGCCTGCCTGCCCGCCAACTCGTGGCGCGCGATCTACCTTTGGGACGCGGCAACGCAGAGCTGGCAGCACTACTTCAACACCAACCTCGGCATTCCGGCGTACGTCAACCGCAACGACCTGGGCGGAATCCAACTCATTCCGCAGGCGGCTGGGCTCTGGATTCTCATGGTCCAGCAGGTGGATAGCCCGCGGGTGAAGGACCGGGCTTCGGAGACCTGCTCGTAGTGGTCCCTCGCTGCTCGCGGTCCGCTCGGTAGAATGGCCTTCGGATCCCAATGCGAAGGAGCAGCGATGGCTGTGGTCGCCCGACTCCGGCGGGCTCATCTCCAGGCGATGGTGGAGCACGCGCTCCGCGAGGCGCCGATCGAGTGCTGCGGCATGCTCGGCAAGCGGGACGGGGTCATCGAGGCGGTCTACCCGGCCCGGAACGCCGAGGCAAGCCCGTTCCGCTTCAGCATCGACGCCCGCGAGCAGCGGCGCATCGAGGCGGAGATGGAGGCGGCGGGACACGAGCTGGCAGGCTTCTACCACTCCCACACGGGCAGCGAAGCCCGTCCCAGCCCCACCGACATCCGCATGATGGCCCCCCTCTTCGGCCCGCCGTACGTCCACTTTGTCGTGGGCGTGGCCGACCGCGAGCACCCCGTGGTACGGGTGTTCACCATCGAGGGCGATCAGGCCTTCGAGCACGAATATGAGCTGCTCGACTGACCCCGGCGGGCCAGGAGATTGCTCCCGCGCAGCGGACCTCATCGTTCGGCGCCGGTACCGATCGCCGGAGCTGACGATCCGAGGGCGCCGCTTCGCCTGGGGGGAGCGCACGTACATCATGGCCATCATCAACGTCACCCCGGATTCGTTCAGCGGGGACGGTACCGGCGGCGACCCGGCCAAAGCTGCGGAGCTCGCCCGGCGCTTCGAAGCGGCAGGAGCCGATATCATCGACATCGGCGCCGAATCCTCCCGGCCGGGAGCCGAGCCGCTCGACGCGACGACCGAACTGGAGCGGCTGATGCCCTCCCTCGAAGCAGTTCGGGCGGCGACGTCGCTCCCCATCTCGGTCGACACGTACCACGCCGCCACCGCTCGCCGCGCGCTGGAAGCCGGCGCCGACATCGTCAATGACATCTGGGGGCTGCGCTGCGATCCGGAGATGGCCCGCGTCGCGGCCGAGGCAGGCGCGCCCGTCGTCACGATGCACAACCAGCGGGGACGCCCGTTCCGCGAGGTCGTCAGCGACATCGCCCGCGGCTTCGAAGCCAGCCTCGCTATCGCGGCCGACGCCGGCATCCCCCCGTCGCGGATCATCCTCGACCCCGGTTTCGGCTTCGGCTGGACACCGGAGCAGAACCTCGAGATGATCCGGCGCTTGCGGGAACTGTGGCGGTTCGAGCTCCCGCTCTTGCTGGGGCCATCGCGCAAATCGACCATCGGGTTCGTGCTCGATGCACCGGTAGACCAGCGCCTCGAGGGCACGGCCGCCGTCGGCGCCCTCGCCATCGCCGGGGGGGTCGACATCCTGCGCGTCCACGACGTCGAGCAGGTGGTGAAGGTGGCGCGGATGGCCGACGCCGTGGTCCGCGGCCGGTGGCGGGCACGGTGATGGCCGAGGTGGTGCTTGCGCTTGGGAGCAACGTTGGCGACCGGCTCGCGAACCTGCGCGCGGCCGTGGAGGCGCTGAAGCGCAGCGGTTTCGAGATCGCCGCCGTTTCGTCGGTGTGGGAGACCGAGCCCGTCCCCCCGGGGCAGCCGACCTTCTTTAACGCCGTGGTGCGCGGGCGGTGCACGCTCGACCCCCGCCGGCTGCTCGCCCTGGCGAAGGGGATCGAGCGGGAACTGGGACGCGAGCCCGGGCCGCGGTGGGGACCGAGAGTCATCGACATCGACATCCTCCTGTACGGGAGCGAGCGGGTCTCGGAGCCCGACCTGGAGATACCCCATCCGCGGATTGCCGAGCGGCCGTTCGTGCTGCTTCCGCTCGCCGAGGTGTGGCCCGGACCGCTGCCGGTCCTCGGAGCATCCCCGCACGAGTTCCTGGCGAACCTGGACCCCTCGGGCGCGGTCAAGCTCGAAGAGCCGCTGCTCCCGCCCGCTGCCGGCGCAGTGAACACAGCCGGATGACGAGCAGCTCGATCGCGAGGTCCGGGTCCGCCTCGCCGAGCTTCAGCGACCGGTCCGCTTCCACGATGGCTTCGTAGGCAGCCACAACTCCTTCCCGGCCGAGCTCCCTCGCCCGACGGATCACCGCCTGGCGAAGCCGGGGATAGGGACGGTTAACGGCCTTCCCGATGGCCTCTTCGTCAGCGCCTTCTTCCAGGAGGTCGAGAACGGACACCAGAGTCCGGTACCCCGAGGCGAGGAGGGCGAAGATCCCCTGCTCGCTTTCGCCGCTGCGCAGCAGCGCGCGGAGCGTCCGTCCCGCGGCCGCGAGGTCCCCGTCCATCACGGCATCGATGAACTCCCAGACCGTGACCGAGCGCCCGCTCCCGCAAAGGAGGTCGACGTCATCGACCGTCGCCTCGCGGCCCATGGTGTAGAGCGCCAGCTTCTCGAGCTCCGCGACGATCGCCAGGGAGTCCCCCTGGGTGACCGCCGCCAGGAGAAGGGCAGGGTCGGTTTCCTTCGGACGCCGCCACTCCTCGTCGGGCGGCAGCGGCCGGCGGGAGGGACCGAAGGCGAAGCGGACGCCGCGTGCCGCCGCCTCTTCGCGGATGAAGCGCAGCAGCCGCTCACCCTTGAGCGCCGGATACTCTTCGACGGAGGCTCCCGGCAACGAGCGAAGCCGCTCGAGGAAGGGGTTGCGGCGGCCTTCACCCTGACCGGTGAACACGACGATGCTCGTCGGAGGACACTCGTCCTGGAGCCAGCGGAAGAACCCCTCCCACGGCTCGAGCGCCCTGGCGCCGCGGCCCTCTCCGCGGCCGGGTTCGAACCGGTCGAGAATGCCTTCGACGACGACCAGCCGGTAGGGGGCGAGGAACGGCACCGTGGCCGCGGCCGCGATGATCTCGGCCGGCGACGCCGAAGCGTCGAAGCGCGCCAGGTTTGAGTCGAGCATGCCCGTCCCCCCGTCGGCCATCGAGCGAAGCTCCGACAGCCGCCGGCGGATGGCAGCCTCGTTGGCGCCGAGCAGCACGACGATCATTTCGGTCCCGCCCCGCCGGGTTCGGGCCCGCCGAGGTGGCGCCGGAACCACTTCAGCAGTCGGCGGTAGGCGTCGCACCGGTGATCGGGGTAGCCCACGCGGAGGAAGAGGTGGGACCCGTCGGGGTACCGGGCGAACTCAACCTCGCAGCCGGCCTTGAGCAGCGTGACGTACATCTGCTCTCCTTGGCCGATGGGGCACCGCTCGTCGGCCTCGCCGTGGATGATGAGCGTAGGCGTCTTCGTGCGGTGGGCGAACGTCGACGGCGAACGGGCCTCGTACCATTCGCGCGCCGCCCACGGCGGCCCGCCCCACTGGATCTCGCCGAAATGGTGGCCGATGTCGCTCGTGCCGTACATCGACTCAAGGTCGAAACACGGGGCGCCACAGACGGCTGCGGCGAAGCGGTCGCTCTGGCTGATGGCCCAGGCAGTCATGTACCCGCCGTAGCTGTAGCCCCAGATGCCGGTACGAGCAGGGTCGGCGTACGGCCGCTGCAACACATGATCCAGCACGGCCATGAGGTCGAGGTAATCTTCGCCGCCCCAATCGCGAAGCACCCGCAGGGTGAACTCGCGGCCGTACGTCGACGAGCCGCGCGGGTTCGCGAAGACGACGAGGAAGCCGTTGGTGGCCAGGAGCTGCTGCCAGGCGTTGAAGGCCCAGCCGTAGTAGCCGTTGGGCCCGCCGTGGACGTCGAGCACAACCGGATACCGCAGGGAGGGGTCGAAATCGGGCGGGAAGAGCAGCCAAGCCTCGATGGGCAGGCCAGCCCGCTCCACGACGAACCGCTCCCAGCGAGCGGGCGGCGTCTCGCGCAGGAGGGCAGAGTTGAGGTCGGTCAGGAAGCGCTGTTCGCCGGTCTGCCGGTCGCAGAGGAGCACATCGCCCGTGCGGTCGAACGACGTGAAGCTCTGCGCGATCCACCGAGCTGAAGCATCGGCGGAGAAACCCGCCGCGAGCCCCTGGAATGTCCGCTCGGCGGCGAGCTCGCCGGTTTCCAGGTCGATGATGTAGTGGCCGCTGGTGCCCGCACGGATGCCGTGGAAGAGCACGCGGCGGTCATCTAGCCACACCGGCATCGATGGCGCCTGCACCGTCGGGAAACCGGCGTCGGGCAGAACAGGCAGGTCGTCGGTGATGCGCCGGACCTGCCCGGTCGCACGCTCCCACACCCACACATCCGCCTGCCAGGTTTGCTCGGTATCGCCCGTGTAGACGATCCGGCCGCAGTCGGGAGACCACGCCCACGTCCCGACGTTCCCGAGCTCGGGACCGATGAGCGTATACTCCCCGGTCGCCACGTCGATGACGGCGAGCTGCGAGCACATCCCGTTCCGATTCGTGAGCTGGACGGCGACGGCACGGCCGTCCGGCGACCAGCGCGGGAAGTTGTGATCTTGGAGGAGGGACGTGAGGCGCCGCTCTTCGCGGGACTCCGCATCGGCAATGAAGACGTGGTGCCGAAGGTCGCCCAGATAGCCGCGGTTGTCCTGCTTGTAATCGATGCGGCGGGTGACCCGAACCGGAGGAGGAGCATCCGCGGGACGCGAAGGGTCGTCGTCCGGCGCCCACGGGCTCACGAGGGCGAGCTTCCGGCCATCGGGCGACCACGCGAGCTCGACGATGGGACGCTTGCGCCGCAGAAGCTCACGCGGTTCGCCGCCGTCGAGAGGGAGGAGGTAGACGGCCGGGTCGCCGCTCCGGTCGGAGACGAAAGCGAGGGTGCGCCCATCGGGCGAAAAGCGCGGTAGGGAATCGCGAGCGGCGGCGCGTGTGAGCTGACGGAGTTCTCCGGAGGCCGTGTCGGCGAGCCAGATGTTGGTAGTCCCACGGCGCTGGCCGGGACGAGCCTCGCCCAGGACGAAGGCGGTCCAACGGCCGTCGGGCGAGATCACCGGGTCGCCGGCGGCGCGGAGTTCAAAGACGAGGCGTTCAGGGGTGAGGGGTGCCACGGCGGGCTCCGCGCTGGGGGCTAGCCGAAGTATACGGGAGAAGCGGCGAAGATTCGGGCCATGCGCCCGCGGGATGCAGGGATTGCCCCGATGACGAGCCGTGACGCCGGCGAGAGACTTCCTCCGCAGCGCGCGGAACTGGAGAAGGCTTCAGTGAGCGAGAAAACAGGACTGGATCTTGGCGGCGAGCTGGGGGTCGCCTTCCAGCGTTCCGCAATCCTCCGGGGGCGCTTCACCGCGCAGGAAGCGGAAGAACCCCGTGGTATCCGTCTTCAGACGGACGTCGGCTTGGCCGTTGGCGAAGCGGCTGGGCCGAAGGTGGCCGTCGCGGATCTCGAACGTCCAGGTGTTGCACCCCTCGCAATCGGAGATCTCGACCACCATGGCCGCCTGCAGGTCAGCGGCGCGCTCCGGGCGGAACGTGAAGGCGGGCAGCACGCGCACGGCGAAG
>DAOUCS010000160.1:0-7038 GCA_034431815.1 Dehalococcoidia bacterium | reverse complement strand
GCCTCGAGGGCGCGCGTCCCGCAGGCGAGCGCCGCCTGGCGCTTGACTGCCTCGGCGGCGGGCTGCTCGGCCGCGCCGCAGGCGTACTCCGCCGCTCCGGCCGCGTCGCCCGCATCCGCCGCGGCCGCGCTGGCGCCCAAGAGCGCCTCCGCAGCCAGCGCTGGTTCCTTCGCCGCGGCCAGGAAGAGGGCCAGCGCATCCTCGCTCCTCCCTTCCCGCCAGGCCGCACGCGCGTCGGCCAGGGCGGCCGATGGCTGGACCCTCGGAATCGGCGTCGCCGCGGGCCGGGAGGGTTCGGGCTCCGGTGCTGGTGAGCTCGCTTCGGGCAAGGGAGGAGGCGCCGGCCGCCCGCTGCAGCCCAGGGCCGCACCCCACAGGGCGACGACGGCCGCCCCGAGGGCCGCCGCCATCGTCGCCCGGCCGGGGACGTTGCGCCTGGCGGCCACCAGGCCGATGCTAGGTTGGGTATGGCGGCGCGTCAAAGGAGGTTTCCGCGCCCATGACCGAACCGCGGGCTGCCACCGCCGCCGGCGAATGCCTCGCCGAGCTCACCGGCGAGCTGAACGCCTGGATCGAGATCGACTTGGCCCGGCTCGAGGCGAACCTCGCTGCCGTCCGCCGTTGGGTGGGGCCAGGCATCGAGCTCATCGCCGTCGTGAAGGCGAACGCCTACGGCCATGGCACGGCCGCCGTGTTACCCGCCCTCGAACGGTATGGCATCGAGCGCTTCGCGGTCTTCTCCGTCCCGGAGGGAGTCCAGCTCCGGCAGCTCGGCATCCGGCGGCCGGTCCTCGTCCTCGGCCACGCCTTCCCGCGCCAGGCGGACGAGGCAGTCGCCTACGACCTTACCCTCACCGTCGACGAGCCGGCCCTCGCGGCAGCGCTGGCAGCCGCGGCCCGCGCCCACGGGCGAGCGGCGCGCGTCCATATCAAGGTTGACACCGGGCTCCACCGGTTCGGCCTCGCCCCTGACGAAGCAGTCGCGCTCGCCGAGCAGCTTCGCGCCATGCCCGAGCTCGAGGTCGAGGGGCTGTGGACACACATGGCGAACGCCGACGAGCCTGACGACAGCTTCTCCGAGGAGCAGCAGGCGCGCTTCGAAGCCGTTGCCCGGCGCCTGGAGTGGATCCCCTACCGCCACGCGGCCAATTCGGCCACCGCCATCCGCCGGGCGTCCCTCCGCTACCACGGCGTCCGCACGGGCATCGGTCTCTTCGGAGTCGTACCGCCGAACAGCCCCGACCCGGGCCTGCGGCCTGTCCTCTCGCTGAAAGCGAGGCTGGTGCGGGTCGCCGACATCTCCCCCGGTGAGGGCGTCAGCTACGGCCTCACCTGGCGTGCGCGCCGCCATTCGCGCGTCGGCCTCGTGCCCGTCGGGTACGGGGACGGCTGGCCCCGGTCGCTTTCGAACTGCGGCGAAGTGCTCGTGCGGGGCCGTCGGGTGCCCATCGTAGGCCGGATCTGCATGGACCAGTTCCTCGTGGACGTCACCGACGTGCCCGGCGCCGCACCGGGGGACGAGGTCGTCCTCATCGGCGAACAGGCAGGGGAGCGGATCGGCGCCGACGAGGTAGCCAAACTAGCGGGCACCATCGCCTGGGATATCGTTGCCAGCCTCCAGGCCCGCATCCCGCGCATCGCCCACCGCGCCGGCGTCGTCGAGACGGTGGTCGGCTCCCTCTGAGGGTCCAGCTGCAGGGAAGTGCCGCAGGAGCACCCCCACCCTGGGAACGGGCGGCACCAAGAACGGACCCACGTTCACGAGGTCGATGGCCCCGAAGCCGCACCCGGTGAACAGCGCCGCCAGCCGCCCCCAGCCGCGAAAATCGACCGTTGCGCAGCCCGGTCCCATCAGCCAGCGGTGGAAGCGGTCGAGGGCCGGATTGCGGACGGGCGCGATCTCGAGCACGAGCGCCGCCCCTCCGGGCGCCAGGATGCGCGACAGCTCGAGCGCGAGGCCCCGAACCACGTCGTCATCGAACCGGCGGATGAAGTAGAAGCAGGTGATGCAGTCGAACGAGGCGTCCGCGAAGGGCAGCTGCTCGGGCCACACCACCACATCGATGGGCCCCGGGCCGGGTACGATGTCGGCCAGCACGGGCGGCTCCTCGAGCCCGGCCCGGCCCGCGAGCAGCCGTGCATAGGATCCCGTCCCGCAGCCGAGGTCGAGGTACCGCTTGCCCGGCTCCAAGCCGATGAGGTCGATGATGCGGTCCGCCCGGGGCGTGAAGAGCGCCTGCGCCGGTGCCGATGCCGCGGCGCGGGCGAACGGCCGCGTTGGGCCGAACGCCCAGCGGAAGCGGGCAGCCCGCGCCGTACGGCGGCGGCGCATCATAGCTCGTAGCTCAGCCTGACCCGCGCCCTCCGGACGGCAGGCTCGCGCAGGAGCTCTCGGAGAGCGGCCGCCTCGCAGGCAAGCCCCAGCGCCGCGCCCCGTTCGGCCAGGGCACGGCCGAGCTCGTCGCTCTCGAGGCATGCGGCCAGACCGCTCACCGCCTCCTCCAGCTCGGCCGCCGGCTGCCACATCCGCTCCAAGAGCGCGGCGTCTTCCTCGTCTTCGGGCACGCCTTCGTAGAAGCGCTCGAAAGGGCCCAGCCGAAGGCGGTGATCCCGGCGCAGGTGCTCGGCTAGGGCGGTGAGGGGATGCTGCCCGCCGAGCCCCCGTGCAAGGGCAAAGGAGAGGAAGGCCACGAACGCCGCACCGCCGCCGGGGAGCTCGGGAAGTTCGCGCACCCCGTCCTCGTCTGCGATTTCGACGCGGAGCCGCATCGGCTCCAGGCTAGCAAAGGCCGCAGCAACGGTCCCTCGCGGAGCGCTTGACGCGCCCATGCAGGGAGCGGAGACTCGGAACTGAGCCGCTGTCCGCAGCGGCTTGTACCTAGGAGACCTTCCTAAGACCGCAAAGAGGTGACTCCGCCATGACAACGGTCGAACGCCGCAACCCGCCGCTCACCATCGGCGCGCTGCGGCACACCCGTTTGGGGGCAGCACGCACGAACCGCGACTGGTGGCCGAATCAGCTCAACCTCGCTATCCTCCGCCAGCATTCGGAGAAATCGAACCCCTACGGCAAGGATTTCGACTACCGCAAGGCGTTCAGCGAACTCGACTACTGGGCGCTGAAGCGCGACCTCCAGGAGCTGATGACGAACAGTCAGGAGTGGTGGCCGGCGGACTGGGGGCACTACGGCGGCTTGATGATCCGCATGGCCTGGCACAGCGCCGGTACCTACCGCATCTTCGACGGGCGCGGCGGCGCCTCGACGGGCGCCCAGCGTTTCGCCCCTCTGAACAGCTGGCCCGACAACGCAAGCCTCGATAAGGCGCGCCGCCTCCTCTGGCCCATCAAGAAGAAGTACGGGCGGAAGATTTCTTGGGCCGACCTGATGATCCTCGCCGGCAACGTCGCCATCGAATCGATGGGGCTGAAGACCTTCGGGTTCGGCGCCGGCCGCGTCGACGTCTGGGAGCCGCCCGAGGACATCGACTGGGGGCCCGAGACGGAGTGGCTCGGCGACCGCCGCCACACTGCCACCGGCGAACTCGAACGGCCCTTCGCCAACGTGCAGATGGGCCTCATCTACGTGAATCCCGAGGGCCCCGGAGGGAACCCCGACCCTGTCGCCGCCGCCCGCGACGTGCGCGTGACCTTCACCCGCATGGGCATGAACGATGAGGAGACGGTGGCACTCGTGGCCGGCGGCCACACCTTCGGGAAGGCCCACGGCGCCGTCCCACAGAGCGCCATCGGCCCCGATCCAGAGGCGGCCCCCCTCCACCAGATGGGACTCGGCTGGAAGAATAGCGTCGGCACCGGGAACGGCCCCTACACCTACACCAGCGGTATCGAAGGCGCTTGGACGCCAACGCCGACGAAGTGGGATAACACCTACCTCGAGATCCTCTTCGCCTACGACTGGGAGCTCACGAAGAGCCCGGCCGGCGCCTGGCAGTGGGTGCCGAAGAACCCGCGGGAAGAGCACCTCGTGCCCGACCCGTACGACCCCTCGAAGAAGCACCCGCCGATCATGACCACGGCGGACCTCGCGCTCCGGTACGACCCCGAGTACGAGCGCATCGCCCGGCGCTTCCTCGAGCATCCGGATGAGTTCGCCGACGCCTTCGCTCGGGCATGGTTCAAGCTCACACACCGGGATATGGGCCCGAAGGTGCGGTACCTCGGCCCCGAGGTGCCGGCGGAGGACCTCATCTGGCAGGACCCCATCCCGCCCGTCGACCACCCGCTCATCGACGCGAACGATATCGCCGCCCTCAAGGAGCGCATCCTCTCTTCCGGCCTGAGCATCCGCGACCTCGTGTACGTGGCCTGGTCGGCCGCCTCCACCTACCGCGATTCGGACAAGCGCGGCGGCGCGAACGGCGCCCGCATCCGCCTCGCCCCGCAGAAGGACTGGGAGGTGCACGAGCCGGCCACCCTGAGCCGTGTCCTCAGCGTGCTCGAGGGCATCCAGCAGGAGTTCAACGCCAACGCCCAGGGCGGGAAGCGCGTCTCCCTCGCCGACCTCATCGTCCTCGGCGGCTGCGCGGCCGTCGAAGCCGCCGCCCGGGCGGCGGGCGTTCCCGTCGAGGTGCCCTTCCATCCGGGGCGAAACGATGCCCTCCAGGAGCAGACCGACGTCGAGATGTGGGCCATCATGGAGCCCCAGGCCGACGGGTTCCGCAACTTCGAGAAGGAGGGGAACACCATCCCCCTCGAGGAGGCGCTCGTCGACAAGGCCCAGCTTCTCACCCTGACCGCCCCCGAGATGACCGCCCTCGTCGGCGGCCTGCGCGTCCTCGGCGCGAATCACGGCAACACCCGCTACGGCGTCTTCACCGACCGCCCCGGCGTGCTCACGAACGACTTCTTCGTCAACGTGCTCGATATGGGCATCGAGTGGAGCCCCGTGGACGATGACGAGCGGTTCTTCGAAGGGCGCGACCGGAAGACCGGTCAGGTGAAGTGGCAGGCCACCCGCGCCGACCTCGTCTTCGGCGCCAACTCCGAGCTGCGCGCCCTGGCCGAGGTCTACGGCGCCGATGACGGGCTGGAGAAGTTCGTGCGCGACTTCGCCGCCGCTTGGGCGAAAGTCATGGAGCTCGACCGGTTCGATATCGTCTGGCACTGATGGACCGCGGCAGCGCCGCCTGCCATGGCGGGGAGGGGCGCGGGGGCCCCTCCCCGCTCCGCTTTCAGAAGCCGTTCCGTCCGTCCACCCAGCGCAATGCATCGACGAGGATGCCGTGCACCGACATCTCCCAATGGAGGTGGGCGCCGGTCGAAAGGCCGGTGTTGCCGACGTAGCCGATGAGGTCGCCCGCTTTCACCGCCTGGCCGGCGCTGACCGCGAAGCCGGAGAGGTGACCGTACCCCGAGAGCACCCCGCCGCCATGGTCGAGGATGACCATGTTCCCGCGCACGGCGAGCGGCTCGGCCAGCACCACCCGGCCACCGTTGGTGGCGATGACAGGCGTGCCCTCGGGCGCTCCGATGTCCACGCCGCTGTGATGGCCTGACGGGGGCCCCCCGTTGATGGAGCGCTGCTGGCCGAAGTGGGTCGTCACCAGGCCGTCGACCGGGAGCAGCCAGGGCCCATCCCACAACTTCTGGGGCGTCTCCGTAGCGTACACCTCCGCCAGGCGGGCCTCCTCGGCGCGCACCACGGCAGGATCGAGGTACGTCGCCACCTGGTCGGGAGTGAACTGGACGTAATCGACCTCCCACACCGTCGGGGCGACGGCGATGGCCGCCTCCAGCGTGCCCGCGCTGCCGTTCGGCAGCGTCACCTCCACCCGCAGCGGGTGCGTTCCCGGCGGGTCGAGGATGCCGATGCCGACGAACGTGTACAGGCTGCGCGCCCCTTGGATGAGGTCGTACTGGCGCTCCAGGAAGCGCACCGTGCCCCGCGCGACACCTCCGGTCACCGAGACCAGAATCGCCCCCGCCTGGCTCGATTCCGTGCTGGAAAGCACGAGCTCGGGCGGGGGGATCGGGGTCGGGGTGGGGGTCGGCTCGTAGAAGGCCGCGGTCGGCGACGGTTCGGGCGTACGCACGCGCAGCTTCACCGCGGGCTCGGCGGCACGCCCCGAGCAGGCTGCAGCCGCAAGCCCCGCAAGGCCCAGGAGGAACGTCCGCCGGCGCATCGCCCCTAGATTCGCGAACGGGAGGGCCGCCGTCTACCATCACGGTCAACAGCGCTGGAGCGCCGGCCGTACCACCGCTGCAGTGTTCGGACTGACCGATTCGGAGCGTCCGCACCGACCCTTGCGTGAGGCCCACGTGTGCATCAGCGCAGCAACGGCTGGAGCGAGTCAGCAACGGTAGGCGCGAAGCACACGACCCGGAAGCACCCTCAGCCGCTGGGAATCCAGCAAGGGGTGCGAGGCCACCGATGCGAGGGAGACGTCGGTATGGATCCCGGTGGGATTCGCCCCCTGCAGGTAACGCGACCCAATACGGGCGAAGCCAACCCTTCGCCTGACCGACTATAGATCTAAGGCGACCAGAGCCCTTAAATACCATACGCACGACGTATGGTGGGCCCTTCGGGGCGGTTGGTAGGCTCCGACCACGGCTCGCCTGGTAACGGCCGAGCCAGTCGCCAACTCCCAACGCAGGAGCCTCGATGGTGCCGGCGAGAGCACGAAGGTCCAACCGCACCGCCACCCTCATCGTTCTTGACGCGCCTGAGTTCGACAGCCTGATGGTCCGCTCCGCCTGGTGGCCGGACGGCCGCGCCCGCTTCTCCGTGAGCCCGGACGGCACCGTCTCCGTACCCGGTACTCGCCGGCGGAGGGCCATCGCAGCCACCGGCGCCCTCGCCCACCTCCGCGACCGGCTCCTCGAGCTCCGGCCCGAAGGCGGGCGACTCATCGTCTGCGAACACGGCGCCTGGACGTGGAACCCCCGCAAAGATGGCCCCCGACTCGTCGCTCGTTTCTTCATCGTTGGGGTGCCCAGCCACCAGTGCGGACTGACGCACTGACAGCCGACGTTCACCCGCTGTCCCTCTCCCGAACGCTCGGGAGAGGGACTCG
>DAOUCS010000159.1:0-11465 GCA_034431815.1 Dehalococcoidia bacterium | reverse complement strand
GGTGTTCCGAACGTGACCTCCCCAACTTCGTCCGTTGTCGAACTCCTCGCCGGCCCTCTCCTCGAGTTCGGCGCGCCCGTGACTGCCGGCCCTCTCACCATCTGCCCGATCCTGCTCGCCGACGAGGCCGCGGCGGCGGCCCGCTCCTTCCGCCTTCCCGAAGAGGCGGACGGCGCTTGGCGCTGCACCGAATCCGGCTCGGTCCCCTACCTCACCATCGAGAACCACGGGCCCCAGCCGATCCTCTTCTGCGAGGGCGACCAGATGCTCGGCGGCCTCCAGAACCGGACGCTCAACGTCAGCGTGCTCGTCGGGGCGCGGTCGGCCGTCACGGTGAGCGTTTCCTCCGTCGAACGCGGCCGTTGGAGCCGTCGGCGGCTGCGACACGGTGAACCGGAGCCCGGGGCCGACCGGCCGCCCCGCGGCGACTTCGCGATGGGCCGGCCGCTCTTCCCCGAACTCCGTGCCCGTAAGCTGCGCGCGTTGGAGCGCGGCGTCGTGCAGGGCGAAGTCTGGGACGCCGTGGAGAAGAAGCTCCGGGACCTCGGCGCCCACTCGCCCACGCAGGAAGCCGACGCGGTCTACCGGACCCGGAACGCGCGTCGGGAGATGCTGAGCGGAGCCTTTCGCTGGCAGTCCCGCCAAGTCGGTCTCGTAGCCGGCATCGCAGGGAAGCCCGTGTACGCAGAGCTCTTCGAGCATCCCGAGGCCTTCGCCCGCCGCCACGACGCTCTCGTCGAGGCCGTCATCGTCGACGCCCTTGCTGCGCCGGACGGCGAGACGTCAGCCGTCGCGCTAGAAGCCTTCGTACGGAATGCCGCCAAGGCGCGTCTCGTCGACCGTCCGCCCGAGACAGGACTCGGCGTGCGCGTCCTCATCGGAGGCGACGGCCTTCGCGGGGAAGCGCTCGTGGCCGACGGCAAGGTGCTCCACGTCGCCATCTTCGCGGTCTGAGCGTTCTCCGCGCCGCGCCAGCCTAACGGCCGGCTGCCGGGGTCAGATCCCCCGGCGGCCGGCGACTATAATCGCACCGTGCCAGAGACCCCCTTCTTCGACCGGTTTCCCGACGTCCGCGCTGCGGCCCGCCACCATGCCGAAGAGCACCGCTGCGGTGCAGCGGTGCCGGAGCCGGGCCGCGCGCAGGCAGTCGCCGTGCTCGCTCGGCTCTCCCGCGCATCCCACGTCCTTGTCTTTGGGTCCGACCCCGCCTACACCCCTCTCCACATCGCTGCCGCCCTCGGCCTCACGGGACGGATCGACCTGGTAGAGGCCGACGAGCATCACGCGGCCTTCGCCCAGCGCGTCTTCGCGCAGCACGGCTTCACCGAGAAGCTGAAGGTCATCGAGGGCCGGTCCGCCGATGCCGTTCCCTACCTCAACGGGCCGTACGACCTCGTCGTGGCCGGGCCGTTCGCTGCTCTCGATGAACAGCTCCGGACGGCCCTGTACCGCCTTCTGCGCGCTGGCGGAGCGCTCGTCGTCGAGCTCGAGGCAGAGGACGCGATGCCGCCCGCCGTCGCCGAACTCGCGTCCGACGAGCGCTGGATGTTCGGCCGATTGGGGCAGCTTGCCGTCGCGGTGAAGCTCCGCTGAGAGGCCCCTTCCTCCCCGGGCCGCCCTCGGGCATCCTTTCGCCATGGCTACCTACGACGAACTCCAGATCGGCGCAACGGCATCCTTCTCGAAGACCATCTCCGAGACCGACGTCTACCTCTTCGCCGGCATCAGCGGGGACTTCAATCCCGCCCACGTCAACGCCGTGGAGGCAGCCAAGGGCATGTTCAAGCAGCGCGTCGTCCACGGCATGCTCACCGCCTCCTTCATCTCGACCGTCCTGGCGATGTACCTCCCGGGACCGGGTACCATCTACGTCGGACAGGAGCTCCAGTTCCGCGCGCCGGTCTTCATCGGCGACACGGTCACCGCCACCGTGGAGTGCATCGAGAAGATCGAGGACCGCAAGTGGGCCCGCTTCAAGACAACCGTGACCAATCAGGACGGCAAGGTCGTCGTCACGGGAGTAGCCACCGTCATCCCTCCCGCGAGCTGAACCCGCAGCGCTGCCGCGCCCGATGACGAGTTCCCCTGCGGTTCGTCGGCGCCGCCTCGACCAGCCCGAACAGGAACCGGTCGGGAAGGGGTGCCTGGTCGCTGGTGCGGTGCTTGGCATCGTGGCCGGAGCGCTGCTGGCCTTCTTCGGCTACCCCTGGGTCCTTCGAACCTTCTTCGCGGAGGAAGTCGTTGCCCCAGGGGGCGTCTACCAGGGCGACGCGAAGGTTCTCCGCCTGCTCGGCTACGATTTCGACCCGCATACCCGCATCCTCGAAGTACGCCTCTCCGTGCGCACCAACAAGACGTGGCTCCCCAAAGCGGAAAACTTCTTCGTGGACGTCCGGGGCGAGCGGCATCCGGTGGAAGCCCTCCCGCCAGACCCGGCCATTCCCGAGACGTCGCTCCAATTCCCCCTTGGCCAGGAGCGAACCCTCCTCCTCCGCTTCCGTCTTCCGAAACGAGACTCCGTGCCCGAGGCGATTCGCCTCGCCAACCCCAGCGTCCGGTTCGAGCTGAACCCGCCATGACGTCGGACGTCGCTGCGCATCGCCCGGTCTTCGACACGCCCGAGGGGCCGGTTCCCACGCTCCCGCACTACCTCCGACCCGGCCTCCGGCTTGTCTTCATCGGCTACAACCCGGCCATCTACTCCGCCCGGGCGGGCCACTACTACGCCCGTCCCGGCAACGTCTTCTGGCGCCAGCTCGGCGAGAGCGGCCTCGTCTCCCGGCCGGTGGGACCAGAGGACGACGCTCGCCTGATGGACGAGGCGGGTATCGGCTTCGTCGACCTCTGTCCGCGGCCTACAGTCCGGGCCGAACACCTCACCCCGGAGGAGATCGAGGCCGGGGCCAGGCGGCTGCATCGCCAGCTCGTCGAAAACGCCCCCCGCATCGCCGTCTTCAGCGGGAAGGGCATTTACGCTCACTTCGCGCGGGTGAACTTCGGCATTCCGGCCGGCCGGCTCGCGCGGAGGTCCTACGGCGAGCAGCCTGAGCGGCTCGAGGGCGCGGCCGGCACGACCCGTCTCTGGGTCATTCCCTCGTCGTCCGGGCTCGCCAGCCGCTGGCACCGCGAACGCCTCGCCTGGCTTCGGCGCCTCCGTGGGGCACTCGACGATATCCAACAGGAGGCCCGCCGCTGATGCGCGCCGCGATCGTCCGCCGCGCCGCTCCGGTCGCGGCATCGCCGCTCGAACTCGCCGACCTCCCGGTGCCCGAGCCCGGCCCGGGCGAGCTGCTGCTGCGCGTCCGTGCCTGCGCAGTCTGCCGCACCGACCTCCAAATCGCGGAGGGCGACCTGCCTGCCCGCCGGCTGCCCATCGTGCCCGGCCATCAAGCCGTGGGCGAAGTCGCTGCCGTCGGACCCGGCACCGAGGGGTGGCGGGTGGGCGAGCGGGCCGGGGTGGCGTGGCTTGGCTGGGCGTGCGGCGTATGCACGTTCTGCACCTCCGGCCGGGAAAACCTCTGCCCCGATGCCCGCTTCACGGGCTGGGACCGCGACGGCGGACTCGCCGAGTACATCGTCGCCGATGCCCGCTTCGCCCTCCGCCTTCCGGCGGGATTCGACGACGTGGCTGCCGCTCCGCTGCTCTGCGGCGGGGTCATCGGATACCGCTCCCTCCTCCGTTCCGGCATCCGGCCGGGCGAGCGGCTCGGCCTCTTCGGATTCGGCGCCTCGGCCACACTCGCCATCCAAGTAGCGGTGCACTGGGGGTGCCGGGTGTTCGTCTTCACGCGGTCGCTCGAAGAGCAGGAGCGCGCCCGCCGCCTCGGCGCCGAATGGGCGGGGGGCTACGGCGAGCCAGGCCCCGAACCCCTCGACGCGGCGGTTACCTTTGCGCCGGTCGGAAGCGTGGTCATCGAAGCGCTCCGCCGGCTCGAGCGGGGCGGCACGGTCGCTATCAACGCCATCCACCTCGACCGCATCCCGGAGTTCTCGTACGACTGGCTCTGGCTCGAGCGTTCGATCTGCAGCGTCGCCAACTTCACCCGCCGCGATGCGGCCGAGTTCCTCGCTCTGGCGGCGGAGATTCCTATCCGCACGGAGTTCGACGTCTTTCCGCTCGAACGGGCGAACGATGCGCTCCGCGCTTTGGCCGAAGGGCGGGTGCGGGGCGCTGCCGTCCTCACGCTGTCAGGCTGAACTTCGGCCGGGTGGCCCTCGCTCAGCCCGCGACTGTGTGCCACGATGGCTCTACCACAGCGGAGGCATGGCCGGTGCCTATCTTCGGCTCTGCCGCCCGCCCGTTTTTGGACCGTGTCGATGCGGGCCGGCGCCTCGCCGAGGCGCTCGCTGGCCGCCGATGGGAGCGGCCGCTCGTGCTCGGCATTCCTAGGGGCGGCGTGGTCGTGGCCGCCGAAGTCGCGCGCCGTCTCGGCGGCGAGCTCGGGGTGGTTGTAGCCCGAAAGCTTCGAACACCGGGCCAGCCCGAACTCGCCATGGGCGCCGTGGCCGCCAACGGCGCCACATTCCTCGAGGCCGACGTCATCCGCAGTCTCGCGATCCCGCCCGAGGCGATCGAGCGCGAGCGTGCGGTTCAGATCGAAGATGCCCGCCGCCGCGAGGCGCTGTACGGAGGCTCCGCCCTCGACCGCTGTACCGGCCGCGACGTCATCATCGTCGATGACGGCGTGGCCACCGGCTCCACGATGAAGGTCGCCGTCCGGGCGGTGAAGGAGGCGGGAGCCCGCACGGTCACCGTGGCCGTCCCTGTCGGTCCTCCCTCGACCATCGAGGAGCTGCGGGCCGAGGCCGATGACGTGGTGTGCCTCGTCGTCGATCCCCTCTTCATGGCGGTCGGCGCCTACTACACGGATTTCAGCCCCACCAGCGATGACGAGGTGCTCGCACTGCTCGACCGGGGGCGCGCCGGCGGAGCTGATCCAGGGCTTCCGTTTCCTCTCCCTGACGCGTAGCATGAAATGCAAACCGCAACGTGGCCGCCCTTATCGAGATTGGGTGGAGGGACCCGGCCCTGTGAAGCCCAGGCAACCTGCCCGAAGGGGCAAGGTGCCAAATCCGGCCCCCGAGGCCTTCGGGGGGAGATGAGAGCGCCAGCGCTCCTCGACCGGCCCATGCGGAACGAACCAAGGAGTCAATGCACGATGGTTTCGTCGTTGGGCCGAATGGCGATGCCCTAGCCCCTGCGGAAGGGGCTCCCCGCATCCCTCACTGGCGTTTCCCCTTGCTCTCGTTGCGGCTCTGCCGTGCCGCTTCTCATTTCCGGAGGTGATACCCCGTGAGCTTTGCAACCGAACTTCGCTGCCGTGAATGCCATCGCACCTACCCGCTCCAGGCGCTCCACGCCTGCGAGTTCTGCTTCGGGCCTTTGGAAGTCCAGTACGACTACGATGCCCTGCGGAAGCACGTCTCCCGCCGCCGCATCGAAGCCGGCCCGCCCTCGCTCTGGCGCTACCGCGACTTCCTCCCCTGCGATGCCGACGCCGCCATCGACATCGGGGCCGGCTTCACGCCGCTCATCCACGCGAAGAACCTCGGCAAGGTGCTCGGCCTCCCCAAGCTGTACCTGAAGAACGACACGGTGAACCCTACTTGGTCGTTTAAGGACCGCGTCGTCGCCGTTGCCGCCACCCGAGCCCGCGAACTCGGATTCCAGAAGCTCGCCTGCGCCAGCACCGGCAACCTGGCGAACAGCGTTTCGGCCCACGCCGCCGCCGCGGGCATGGAGGCCATCGTCTTCATTCCTGCCGACCTGGAGGAGGGTAAGATCGTCGGCTCGAGCATCTACGGGCCGACGCTCGTGAAGGTCCGCGGCAACTACGACGCCGTGAACCGGCTCTGTGCCGAACTGGCGGGGGCCTACAACTGGGCCTTCGTCAACGTGAACGTCCGCCCCTATTACTCCGAAGGCTCCAAGACCCTCGGCTTCGAAGTGGCCGAACAGCTCGGCTGGCGCGCGCCGGACCACTGTGTGGTCCCCATCGCTTCCGGCTCCCTCTTCGTGAAGATCCGCAAGGGCTTGAACGAGCTCGCCCGCGTCGGCCTCATCGACGAGCCGCGCACCCGGATGAGCGGCGCGCAGGCTGCGGGGTGCTCTCCGGTGGCGACGGCGTGGGCCGAGCGCTCGATGAACTTCCGCCCCCAGAAGCCGAACACCATCGCGAAGTCGCTCGCCATCGGCAACCCAGCCGACGGCTACTACGCCCTCGTCCAGCTCCGCGACACCAACGGCGACTGCGGCAGCGTCGCCGACGACGAGATCGTCGAGGGCATGAAGCTCCTGGCCGAAACGGAAGGCATCTTCGCTGAAACGGCAGGGGGCGTCACCATCGCCTCCCTCAAGCAGCTCGTGGAGCGCGGGAGCATCCACCCGGACGAGCTGGTGGTAGCATTCATCACGGGCGCCGGCTTCAAGACCATCGACGCCGTCGCCGGGCGCCTGAAGCCGGCCCTGGAGATCGATGCCAGCCTCGAGAGCTTCGAGCGTGCTTACGGCGCGCTCATGCACACGGGGGTTGCCTGATGGCCGTCAAGCGCGTCCGCTTCACCTTCCCCGAAGAGCTCATCCGCGAGCCGGTCATCTACCGGCTCGGCCACGAATTCCGCGTGATCACCAACATCCGCATGGCCGACGTCGACGAGCACACCGGCTGGGTCATCCTCGAACTCGAGGGCGACCCGGACGAGATCGAGCGGAGCCTCCGCTGGGCGGAGGCCCAGGGCGTCCGCGTCGATCCCATCACCGGAGACGTCGTCGAAGGCTAACTCTGCAGCACCCCACGGAAAGAAAGGTTGAGCGATGCCAGTCACTGTGCGCATTCCCCAGCCCCTCCGCGTTCTCACTGGCGGCCAGGCGACCGTGACCGCCGACGGCGGCAGCCTGCGGGCCTGCATCGAGGGCCTCGAGGCAGCCTATCCCGGGATTCGGGAGCGCATCCTCGATGACGCGGGCGAGATTCGCCGCTTCGTCAACATCTACGTCAACGGCGACGACGTTCGCTTCATCCAGGGGCTGGACACTCCCCTCCGCGACGGCGACGAAGTGAGCATCGTGCCCGCAGTGGCGGGCGGCTGACCAGAGGGGCCCCGTCCGAGGCAGCCGCGCTAGAACACGTTGGGCCGGTTCGATTCTCCGCTCGAACTCGCGGGCGGTTGGCTAGCGGGGGGCGGCGGAGGGGGAGCTACCTGCGCCTGCACCTGCGGAGCAGCGGTCTCCTTCTTCTCGTCATCGTCTTCACGCACAGCGCGGCGGAACTCCCGAATTGACGTGCCCAAGTCGCGGCCGAGTCGGCTGAACTTTCCCACGCCGAAGATGAGGATGATGGCCAGGGCGATGAGCGCGAGCTCCGGCATTCCAATCGATCCCAGCATCGCTCTCCTCCTTCCCCCGAAGGGACGGCGGTCCCACCCATCCTACCACGCGTGCGCGGGGGGCGCCCGGGCAGGGCGCCCCCGATGAGCGGTGGCCGCTGGGTGAGCCTTTACCCGCGCTGCTCCATCGGCACGTAGGGCCGGTTCGGAGCACCTTCGTACAGCGCGTTCGGCCTCACAAGCCGGTTGTCGGCGTACTGCTCGAGCAGGTGCGCCGTCCACCCTGCGATGCGTGCCATGGCGAAGATCGGCGTGTACAGGTCGTGCGGGATCCCCAGCATCTTGTAGACCGAGGCGCTGAAGAAGTCGACGTTCGGGTAGAGCGGCCGTCCCTCGAACCGCTTGAGCAGGTAATCCCGCACCTTCGTCGAGAGGTGGAACCAGTGCGCCTCAGGAGAGGTCTCGGCGAGCTCCCGGCCCAGCCGCTCCAGGATGATCGCGCGCGGGTCGGTGGTCTTGTAGATGCGATGGCCGATGCCCGGCACCCGTTCGCCCCTGGCCAGGAGCTGCTCGATGTACGGTTCGATGTTCGCTTCGTCGCCGATTGCCTGCAGCATCCGGAAGACGGCCTCGTTCGCGCCGCCGTGGAGGGGGCCCTTCAGCGTCCCGATCGCCGAGGCGATCGCCGAATACATGTCGCTCAGCGTCGAAGCCGTGACGATGGCAGCGAAGGTCGACGCGTTCATCTCGTGCTCGGCGTGGAGGATCATCGCCACGTCGAACACGCGCTTCTCCAGCTCGCTCGGCTCTTCGCCCCGCAGCATCCAGAGGAAGTTCGCCGCGTGCCCGAGGTCATCCCGCGCCGGCACTGGCTGCAATCCCTGGCGCAGCCGGTGATAGGTGGCGATCACGGTCGGCATCCGCGCCGCCAGGCGCGCGGCCGTCACCCGGAGCTGTTCCTGGGAGAGGTCGCTCGACTTGGGGTCGAGCGCTCCGGCGATGAGCACGGAAATCTCCAGGGCCCGCATGGGGCGGATCTGCCCCACGATCTCCCGCAGGATGCGCTCGTTCAGGCTGGAAAGCGGACGTTCGGCCTTCATTTGGCGGTCGAGGCTCGCCAGCTCATCCCGGGTAGGGAGCCGCAAGTTCCAGAGGAGGAAGGCCGTCTCCTCGAAACTCGACTTCTCGGCCAACTCGAAGATGTCGTACCCGGCGTAAACCAACTCGCCCTTCTGCCCATCGATGCGGCAGAGCTTCGTCTCCGTGACGTAGACGCCCTCCAGTCCCCGGGCGATCTGCACCTGCTGCGTCATGTGCGGCTTCCCCTTTCTTCTCGGTCGGTACTCCTGCGGCGGCTGCCGATTGTATACAACCGGCCCCCACAGTGTAGCACCGGCCAAAGGATCTCCATAGCGCCGGTCGAACGGACTATAGATGTCCAATGGGGGAAGCACTGCCCCCGGACGGTGCGCGGCAGCTGTGCCCTAGACCTCCACGCGCTCGGCCACCAGCGTTCCCATCCGTGCCGTTCCCACCAGGGAGGCGCCTTCGCCCGCGATATCCGGGGTACGGTACCCCTCGGCGATGACGGCATCGACGGCGCGCTCGATTGCCGCCGCTTCGCGCTCGAGGCCGAACGACCAGCGGAGCATCATCGCGGCGCTCAGGATCATGCCCAGGGGATTCGCCTTGCCCTGGCCGGCGATATCGGGCGCGCTGCCGTGGATCGGTTCGTACAGCCCCAAGCTCTTGCCGCGCCGCCGGCGTCCCAGGCTCGCCGAGGGCATCATCCCCATCGAGCCCGCCAGCATGGCCGCTTCGTCGGTGAGGATATCCCCGAATAGGTTCTCCGTGACGATGACGTCGAACGAGGACGGGCGTCGGATGAGGTGCATCGCACAGGCGTCGACCAGCAGGTGCTCGAGTTCGACGTCCGGATACCGTCGCCCCACTTCCGTCGCGACTTCCCGCCACAGTCGGCTCGTGGCGAGCACGTTCGCCTTATCCACGCTCGTGACCTTCTTTCGGCGGCCGCGCGCAATTTCGAAGGCCGTCTCCACGATGCGCCGGACCTCCTGCTCCGTGTACCGCATGGTGTCCACGGCCCGGCGCCCCCGGGCCGTCTCCCAGCGCCGCTGAGGCTTACCGAAATAGATTCCCCCGGTGAGCTCCCGGATGACCACGAGGTCGGTGCCTGCGACCGCCTCGGGACGGAGTGTGCTCGCCGCCGCCAGCGCCGGATGCACCCGCACCGGACGCAGGTTCGCGAACAGCCCGAGCCCCTTTCGCAGGCCGAGGATTGCCTGCTCGGGGCGGACGGGGGCACGCGGGTCGTCCCATCTCGGGCCGCCCACGGCGCCGAACAGTACGGCGTCGCTCTTGCGCGCCTTCTCGAGCGTCTCCGGCCGGAGCGCCGTCCCGTACGCGTCGATGGCCGCCCCGCCCACGAGCTCCTCTTCGTATTCGAACTCGTGGCCGAACGCGCGCTCCACGCGCGCGAGCACCTTGAGCGCCTCTTCCATCACCTCGGGGCCGATGCCGTCGCCCGGCGTCACCAGAATCCGGTAGCTGCCCATTCGTTCACCTTTCCGTGCTTGGAGTCAGGGACGGCGGACGCGCCGCCGGCTTGTCCGGAAGAAAACGGTTTGACAGGGCCAGCGCCTCCTTGAGCCGTCGCAGGTACTCCGGCCGGGGCACTTCGATGGCGCCCAACGAGGCGAGGTGTGGTGTCAGGAGCTGCACGTCGATGAGCGTCATTCCCCGAGCCTCGCACCATTGGACCAGGGCGGCGAGGGCGATCTTCGACGCGTCGGTTGCCCGGTGGAACATCGACTCGGCGCCGAAGAGGCCGCCGATGGCCACCCCATACAAGCCGCCGATGAGCGCGCCGTCGAGCGACCACACCTCGATGCTGTGGGCCCACCCCAGCTCGTGGAGCCGGCAGTAGGCCCGCGCGAGCCTCGGCGTGATCCAGGTGCCGCCGGACCGGTCGGCGCACCCCTCGACCACCGCGGCAAAGGCGCTGTCGATGGTCACTCGGAAGCGGCCTTGGCGCATGCGCCTCGCCAACCGCCGGGAAACGGAGAAGCGTTCCAGGGGCAGGATGGCCCGAGGGTCGGGCGAAAACCAGAGGTACTCCTGATCGTCGTGCGGCCAAGGGAAAAAGCCAGAGCGGTATGCGGAGAGGATGGTCCCGGGCGCGAAATCGCCGCCGGCGAGGATGACAGTCCCCCGTCCCTCCGGCGGATCGAACCGCCACAGCGATTGACCCGGGTCGCGCGGCCGGTGGCCGCCTCCGCTCTCGATGGTGAGAGGGGGCGCTCGGCGCGTCGCTCCTGGCTCCGCGGTCATCGGCATCGGTCCGGCTGCCGGTCACACGCCCGCGGGCTCCCGTGTCCGCGGGTAGAGCGGCCAGCGGTTCCGCTCGTAGGCGGCGATCTTCTCTTCGTGCAGCAGCGTCAGCCCAATCTGGTCCAGCCCTTCCAGGAGGCAGTACCGAACGAAGGGGTCGATCTCGAAGCGGCGCACCCATCCGCCGTCGGGCGTCGCCACGACCTGCTCCCGGAGATCGACGACCAGCTCCGATTCGGGCAGCTCTTCAGCCCGCGCGCCCAGCCAGTCGCAGTCCTCCTGCGGCAGCACCACGGTCAGCAGGCCGATCTTCGCGCAGTTGTTGCGGAAGATGTCGGCAAACGAAGGAGCAATGATCGCCCGAATGCCGAGGTCCTCGAGCGCCCAGGGCGCATGCTCCCGGGAGGAGCCGCAGCCAAAGTTCGGCCCGGTCACCATGATCGGCGCCCCTTGGTATTCCGGCCGGTTCAGCACGAAGTCGGGGTCTTTCCGCCAGGCCTCGAAGGCGAACTGGCCGAAGCCGGTGCGCTCGATCCGCTTCAGGTACTTGGCGGGGATGATCTGGTCCGTGTCCACATCGGCCCGCATCAGTGGGATGACGCGCCCGCGGACAACCTCGAACTTCTGCATCGCGCGCCTCCTAGCTCCACTCCCGGATGTCGACGAAGTGGCCGGCGATGGCGGCTGCGGCGGCCATCTGCGGGCTAACGAGGTGCGTGCGCCCGCCCGGGCCCTGCCGTCCCTCGAAGTTGCGGTTCGACGTCGAGGCGCACCGCTCGCCGGGCATG
>DAOUCS010000158.1:0-30597 GCA_034431815.1 Dehalococcoidia bacterium | reverse complement strand
GTGGTGGCGTCCGACATCGCCGCCGCAAGCTCGTCGGCCGTCGGCTCCCGCCCGTACTCCTGCAGCAGCCGGCGGCGCACCCGTACGAGCTTGTTGATCGTCTCCACCATGTGGACGGGGATGCGGATCGTCCGCGCCTGTCGGCGATGGCCCGGGTGATGGCCTGACGGATCCACCAGGTGGCGTAGGTGGAGAACTTGTACCCCTTGCGGTAGTCGAACTTCTCGACTGCGCGGATTAGCCCGATGTTCCCCTCCTGGATGAGGTCGAGGAGGGACATCCCGCGGCCGACGTACCGCTTCGCCACCGAGACGACGAGGCGGAGGTTCGCCTCCGTGAGCCGCCGTTCGGCCTTCACCCCGTTGTCGCGGATGGTGTCGAAGTGGTACCGGAGCGTCTCCTCGAGGGGGGCGAGCCGCTCCACCAGCCCTTCGGCCGGCGGAAGGAGGTTCTCTTCGCCTCCGGCGAGCTCGCCCATTTCCTCCACGAGCCGGCCCCCGAGGATGTGGGTCACCGTCGAGAGGAGCACGATGCCCGCGTGCGCCCGCTCCTCCTCCCAGCCGAAGGTGCGCATGAGGTGGGCGCGGAAGTCGGCATCGAGCTCGTTGTCGAGCATGCCGCGGAACTGCGGGTCGTCCACCACCTGGGAGTGGGTCATCCCGGCGAGCTTGGGCGCGGAGGGGTCGCGCCACCGCGGCGTTTCGCCGGGGGTATCCGTCCCGCCCCGTTCCTCCTCGCGGATGGCTTCGAAGCTGTCGATGTACCGCTTCGCCGCCTCGTAGACCGGCAGCACGGCGGCCCACTGTTCGAGCAAGGCCACGGCCATGCGGGCGGCGGAGGGCGGCTGGCCGTACGCCTGCTGGTACCGCTTGCAGATCTCCTCGAGGTGGAGCCACTCCTCCCGCTGACGGGCGAGGTGCTTCTCGTCGTCGGCGGTGAGGAGGTAGACGCGGCCGATTTCGCGGAGGTACATCCGCACGGGGTCGTCGAGACCCTCGCCCTCGTCCTCGTCGGTGAGGAGGGTGGCGCTCTCGAGCGCCTCCTCGTCCTCCTCGGCGAGCTCCTCCTCGTCCTCGACGGCGACGGACTCCTCGTCGACGGCTGCGAACTCGCTTCCTGCTAGCCGGCTGAGGACGCTCTCGATGACCGCGTCGCCGCTGTGGCTGCCGTCGCTGAACGGGTCGTCCGACATGCCGGCGCCCCCTGCGCGAGGAATGCGCAAGCAGCGGGCGCCCGCCGGGGTGCCCGCGGCGGCTTCACAATAGCAGCGGGGCGGAGCGGCTCTCAAGGGAGTGCCGGCACGATTTCAAACGTTCGTTCGTCCTCGAAGGGGTGCCGGCGGGAGCATTCCTGGTGGGCGGTGGAGGACTCGAACCTCCGACCTCGTCGGTGTGAACGACGCGCTCTAACCATCTGAGCTAACCGCCCGCGGGATCGAGTCTAGGGCGGGGCGGGCGGGGCGACAACGGGTGCGTGGCGGTTGAACCGCTGGAGGCGGCTCCGGATAATGGACATGGTGCCGAAGTGGCGGAATGGCAGACGCGCCGCGTTCAGGGCGCGGTGCCCGCAAGGGCGTGTGAGTTCAAATCTCACCTTCGGCACCAACTTCGTACCGGTGCGCCGGTAGCTCAGGGGATAGAGCGCTGCCCTGCGGAGGCAGAGGTCGCAGGTTCGAATCCTGCTCGGCGTACCATTCCTCCCCTCACACGTCGTAATTCCACTAGGTTCGCGACGTTGGCCACGGGGCCTCCGCCCATTGCTAAGCGTCGTGGCCGATGGGGTCGGCCGCGGCCCTCCGGGACGGTTTGGCTACGATTTGGCTACGGATTCGCCGCGCTCCAGGTGCGCAGTGCGCGGTCCACGGCCATGACTGCCTCTCGGAGGGCTTCAATGCCGGGGCTGCCGGCGTAAACGTCGAGCGTGAAGCTGGGACGAGCGTGCCCCAGGACCTCGGCCATCACGCGAGGCGGCACGCCCGCGGCAGCCATGACCGTCGCCGCGCCGTGCCGGAGGTCATGAAGTCGGAGGGTAATGCCGTGGCGGGCGGCGAGCCGCCTCCACCATTGGCGCGCAACATCGGGCAGCACCGGTCCCCGAGCCGTCGCCCACACCCAGTCTCCTCCCGCCCACGAGGCACCGGCGCGGAGCCGGTCCTCGAGCTGTACCCGCCGCCACTCGCGGAGGGCGTCCAGCGCCAGCCCGACGAGGGGAACCGTCCGGGTGCCGGCCTTCGTCTTCGGCGGCCCCTCGACCACCTCGCCGGTGGGAGTGCGCGTGCGTGTTCGTTGCACGCTCACGACACCGGCTTCGAGGTCGACGTCGCCCCGGCTCCACGTGCGGTCGCCGGGCGCAAGCCCCTGGGGCAGTACGCTTCCTGCCGGGGCCGGAGTCCGGTTCGCTCGTGTCACCTGGCGGCCTGCTCGGCGGCGCGTGGGGGCTGGTCGCGTAGCGTACGCGACGGGGGCACTCCCCGGAGGCTCCCAGCTCGAGCAATCGGCGCTAGCGGTCGGAGCGCCGGCCATGCGCAGGGCGGCCGATGAGGCAGGGCGGGGGTGGGACGAGTCGCCTCCTGCTGGGCGCCGTGGCATGGGCAGAAGCTTCAACGTCGCGGCCACGCGCGGACTCGGAGTCCCGCGTTGCTCGCACGAGCGTCAATGCCACCTCCCCCGCTACGGACGTCGGTAGAAAGCCGTCCGAGAACGCCTCCGCGGTGACCGCAGGGGCGGTGCTGAGCACGTTTTCTCCGAAGCGGCTTCTCCTCGACCGGCTCTGCTCGCGCGCTTATGATTTCGGATAGCTATGCCGGTGAAAGGAAGGATCCAACGGCGAGCGGTGTCGAAGGACCGGCTCTCCGAGCAGCAGCCACGAAACCCCGCTGAAAGTCGGGCGCGGATTCTTCGTGCAGCCGAGGAACTGTTCGCCGAATGTGGTTATGAGGGCGCTCGCATGCAGTCCATCGCGAACAGGGCGCGAATCAACAAGAGAATGCTCTATCACTACTTCGGCAACAAGCATGGCCTGTACGCGGCCGTGCTCGATCGAAACTTCGAGGAGATCCTCCGCCCCGCGTGCGAAGCCGGACGCGCAGCCCTCGTAGCCGGCGGTCCGCGAGCTGCCATCCGCGCGATTGTCGAAACGTACTACACGGCTCTTCGCGAGCATCCTCGCTATGTTCGGCTGTTGCTTTGGGAAGCAGCACGCCAATGGTCGCACGCGAATGCCGCTCCCCATCGACAGCTGACTGAGCTGCGCGGCATTATCGAAGAACTCCTAAAACAAGGCATCGCGAACGGCGAATTTGACGCGGACATTCCCGTTTCGGTGTCATGGTCGCTGGTCATCGGCATTCCGGCTATGTTCTTCTTTTACCGGCCACGGCTTGAGCATCTGCTCGATGATGACGAGATTCGGCGCCGTCTGCTCGACATCGGCGAGCGCGAACTCGTCCGATTTGTAGAAGGCGGCCTCCTGTGCCGCGACGTGTCCCAGTCGCGCTTCGATAGCGGGGGAGAGGCCGGAGCGCGCGATCTCGAGGATCCGCCTGCTCCGGCCTCGTAGTGATCTAGCTCGTCTTGTACGCGTCCACGAGGTATTCCTGGGCGTAGGTGAACACCCACCACAGATGCACGTTCGCCTGGTGGACGTGGTAGAACTGGCCGACGGTCGTCGGCACATTGTACATGCGCTCGGCCATGATGTTCACCACGTCTCGGATGGCCGCCTTCCGCTGCTCGGGATCGAGGATCCGGCGTTGCTTCTCGATGGCGCTCCGAAGCTCCGTATCTGCCTCGAGCAACGGCTTCAAACCAGGCGCTATCAATCGAGGGCTGTCCGGCTCCCAGAAGCTGGTGAAGTATTCGTTCGGATCGGCCCCGACGAGATTGGCCGATGCGGCCATGCCGCCTTCCCACTTCCCCGCCACGACAGTTTTCGCATAGTACTCGGCAAAGGGCAGCTGCTGGAGCTTGGTTTGAATGCCGACGGCCTTGAGCTGCTGCTGTATCAGCTCGGTCTGCTGGAGCTGCGTGGGCGACCAGACTGCGGAGCCGATGAGGGTGTATTCTGGGAGTGACGTGTCTCCCAGGGCTGCGCTTAGTAGCGCCTTCGCTTCTTGGAGATTGTGCTGGTAGTAGGTGGCATTAGGGAACGCATTCTGCTTCGGGTCGAAATACCACTGCGATAGGACGCCGTAGGGCAAGGCCCACGCACCCTCCACCGATACCCGGACGAGGTCGTCACGGTTCAGGGCAAGGGAAATAGCCTGTCGGACACGCTTGTCGCGGAAGACCTGGTCGTTGAGGTCGAAGCCGAGCCAGGAGTTACCCTGTGCGAGATAGGGTAGGAATGTGGCGCCCGGTAAGTCGCGTCGAAGAGATTCGACGTCGTTGGGCCCGACGACAGCGGTCCAGGCAAGGGAGTCGAGCTGCTTGCTCCGCAATGCAGAGACGGTCGTCGAAGGATCGGCGATGAGTTTGTAGACCACAGCATCGAGGTATGGTCGGTCTTTGATGAAGTAGTCGGGGTTGCGCTTGTACCTTACTTCGGCGCCGACCTGGTAGCCGTCGAAGATAAACGGCCCGGCGCTCCACATGTCTTTTTCCAGCCGGCCGGTGCCGAACAGCTCTTTTGGCATGATGTAGAAGTAGCCTTGATGGGCAATGTGGTTGAGGAAGGGCCCCAACGGCTTGGATAGCTGGAACCGCACCGTGTCGGGGGAGACGGCCTCCGCACGCAGGACGTCCGCGAAGAGGAGCCGGCTGGGGTGTTCCGCTTTCAGCCGCTCCCAGGCCGCAACGACATCCTCAGCGGTGAGGATCCGGCCGTTGAGGGGTTCTTTGTTCTCCCACTTCGCTGGGTGCAGCTTGAACACGTACGTAAGCTCGTCCGGCTGCTCCGGAAGGCTCGTGGCGAGATCGGTCGTGATCGCGTAGTCCAGGGGGCCAACATCTGGACCGGTGGCGAACTTCAGCAGGCGGGGGTAGACCATGCTGTTGTGCATCATGGAGCGGTAGCTCCATGTTTTGATGTAATGGAAGCTCGCGGGGTCTCCGTTGTCGTGAAGCGTCAAGGTTCCGCCGCGCACTGGAGCCGCCGTTGGGGAAGGGCTGGCCCCTGTCGCAGGTTGCGTGCCGCTTGGTTGCGTCGGAGACTGCGCCTCCTCGTCGTCGCCACAGCCGACAAGCGATGCGCCGGCGAGTCCGGCGCTTCCCAAGAGCGCTCCGCGCAGGAGGCGACGCCTCGCAATTCGAGAACCGAACACACCGATGAGCTTGCCCTCTTGCACTGCTGCCCTCCCAGGTTCGTCTTCCCGAGCGCTCTGCCTGCGCCGGCGGGCAGTGTAACCGGCCGGTTACTGAGCGTCAATCCTATGAGCGCGATAGACCAGGCTCAGTCCCCCGCCCACTGAGCCGGCCGCGCCAGCTTGACAGCCTGGTAACCGACCGGTTATATAGGCGCGCAGTTCGGGGGCGACAGGAGCAGCGCCTTGAGACTTTCCGGCAGAGTCGCGATCGTCACCGGAGGGGGCACCGGCATCGGCGCTGCGATCGCCAGGCGATTCGCGCGAGAGGGTGCCGCCGTTGTTATTTCCGGGCGCCGGCCGGGACCTCTCTCGGAAGTGGCCGAATCTATTGCCCGCGAGGGCGGAGAAGTTCGGGCGGTCGCGTGCGATTCGGCTACGGAAGAGGGCGTCGACAGACTGTTCCGCGAGGCTCTGGAGTACGGGCAGCTCGATGTCTTGGTGAACAACGCCGCCATAGCCGGCCCGGTCGCTCCGATTTGGGAGCAGGAGCTGCCTGGCTGGGAGGAAACGCTCCGCATCAACCTCACCGGGCCATTTCTCTGTTCTCGCGCGGCAGCCCGGGCGATGATTTCCCGCCGAAGCGGCCGCATCATCAACATCGGTTCGATCAGCGGGAAGCGGCCGCTGGCCACACGCACGCCGTACACCACCACGAAGATGGGACTCATCGGGTTGACGCGAACGCTTGCCCTCGAGCTTGGGGAGTACGGGATCACGGTAAACGTCATCAGCCCGGGCGCGGTCGATACTCCTCGCCTCAATGAACTCGCCGAGCGGTGGCGCACCACCGTCGACGCGCTGCGAGCGTCGATGGCAGCGCAAGCGGCGCTTCGCCGCATCAGCGAGCCGGAGGACATCGCGGCGTTGGCAGCCTTCCTGGCGAGCGATGAGGCGCGCAACATCACCGGCATCGACATCACCGTCGATGCCGGCGTCTGGTTCTCGTAGGGGGCAAGGGGAGTGGCCGCTTACCTCGTCAACCGGCTCCTTCTGCTCGTCGTGAGCCTGATCGGCGTAACCGTGCTGGTGGCTCTCATCGTGCGCCTCCTCCCGGCGAGCGCGATCGAGGTACTCGCGGCACAGCAGGGGTTCTCCGAGGCTGCCGACCTCGACCGCCTCGAGCACGAGCTGGGACTCGATCGCCCGTTCCTCGTTCAGTACGGAACGTGGCTGTCCGGCGTGGTGCGAGGCGATTTCGGGGACTCCCTGCGCACGCGTCGTCCGATTTCCGATGAGCTGAAATCCCGCCTTCCGGTGAGCATTCAGCTTGCTGGAATGGCGTTCGTGGTGGCCGTCGCGGTAGCAATCCCAGTCGGTGTAGTATCGGCAGTTCGCCAAAACTCGCTCATTGACTACATGGCAAGGAGCCTCGCGATTACGGGCGTCGCTCTCCCAGGGTTCTGGATCGCGACCCTCGTGGTGGTGTGGCCGTCAGTCTGGTGGGGGTGGAGCCCGCCGTTAACCTACACGGGCCTCACTGAAGACCCGTTCAAGAACCTCTCTCAGATGTGGATTCCTGCGGTGCTCCTGGGCCTCTACTTCGTTGGGTTCCTTATGCGCATGACGCGGGCGATGATGCTCGAGGTGCTCCGCTCCGACTACGTCCGCACGGCGTGGGCCAAGGGGTTGGCCCCTCGGGCGGTGATCCTCAGGCATGCGCTGCGCAACGCGCTCATCCCCATCGTTACGGTGATGGGCCTCCAGCTGCCGGTCCTCGTCGGCGGCGCAGTGGTGTACGAAATGGTGTTCACTGTGCCCGGAATTGGCCGGCTTCTTTTGGAGGCGGTGCAGAACCGGGACTACCCTGTCATCCAAGCGGTGAACTTCGTTCTTGCCGGTATCGTGTTGACGGCGAATCTCGCCGTGGACCTCAGCTACACAGCCCTTGACCCGCGCGTGCGGCTCGCAGGGGAGTAGCGATGAGCGATGTTGCGCTTTCGTCTGGGTTCACCTGGACCGAGGTTCGAAGCGGGGCGAAGCCCCTGCTGAGGCGAGCTTGGGACCTGCTCGCGCGGTACCCCCTCGGAGCCTTCGGGCTGTTGGTCCTCGGTGCGTTCGCCCTGGCGGGAGTCATGGCGCCGTGGGTGTCTCCCTACCCGTACGACCGGACGGATATCCTGCGACAGCTCGAGCCTCCAGGCTGGCCGCACCTGTTGGGCACTGACAATCTCGGAAGAGACGTCCTCAGTCGCCTCATATGGGGAGCCCGCGTTGAACTCCTGGTAGGGCTTGGCGCGGTCGCGATCGCTGGGACGGTGGCAGTACTCATCGGCGTACCGAGCGGCTATTACGGGGGGAGGGTCGACTTGTTCGTCCAGCGCGCCGTAGACATCCTGCAGGCGTTTCCAGGTCTTGTGCTGCTTATCACGATAATCTCGATGTTTCAGCCAGGTCTGTATCAAGTGATGATAGCCGTCGGAATTGTCCTCTCTCCCGCAGCAATCCGCGTGGTTCGGGCCGCCTCGCTCGAAATTGCCCAAAGACCCTTCGTCGAATCGGCGCGAGCGGTGGGGGCGAGTGACGTTCGTATCCTCGTTTCCTACATCCTCAGGAACACGTTCGCTCCGCTCATGGTCACGGTGACTACCCTTCTCGGTGTAGCCATCCTGCTCGAGGCGAGCCTGAGCTTCCTCGGGTACGGTGTCCCGCCGCCCCAGCCCTCCTGGGGCGCAATGCTCGGGCCCGACGCCCGCCGCGACATGCTTCGGGCTCCTCTGCTGTCGGTGTGGCCCGGCCTCGCAATTTTCCTCACCGTCTTCAGCTTCAACATGCTCGGTGACGCTCTCCGCGACGCCCTCGACCCTCGGCTGAGGAACGTTCGAGCATAGCCGGCCGCTGCCGGAGAACCTCTGTGCAACAGGAGAACGAACCAATGGATATCCTCGACGAGTACTGCCAGCGTTACCGCAACTGGGGTCGGTGGGGACCGGACGACGAAATAGGGACGGTGAACCACATTACTCCAGAGAAGATCGTCCGGGCGGCTTCGCTCGTGCGGCAAGGAAAGGTGATTTCGCTCGCACTGCCGTTCGACGCGAATGGGCCACAGACGGGTCGGCTAGCCCGCGTCAACCCGATCCACCAGATGCTGGCTACCGGCACAGACCACGTTGCTGGCCGACAGCTGTACGGCGGCAGGCCGTTTCCCCGCGGGTTCGGGTATGCCGATGACACGATCATGATGCCTTTGCAATGCGGAACCCAGTGGGACGGACTTTCGCACATATTCCACAACGGGAAGATGTGGAACGGCTACGACGCTGGGCTCGTCACCAGCCAAGGAGCCGCGAAAAACGGAATCGAGAAGCTGCGGGATAAGGTCGTTACGCGCGGAGTCCTCCTCGATGTCGCACGAGCGAAGGGGGTTGCGTCGCTCGAGCCAGGATACCCTATCACCGTAAGCGACCTGGAGGAGGCGGCGCGCTTCGGCGGCGTGACCGTCGAAGAGGGCGACGCCGTGCTCATCCGCACCGGGTTCATGGAGTACTGTCTGGAGAACGGCTGGGGAGACTACGCGGGCGGGAACGCTCCCGGGCTCTCCTTCGAGACCGCAGGTTGGCTGTACGAGACGAAGATCGCCGCCATCGCCTCCGACACGTGGGGCGTCGAAGTTCGACCGAACGAGCTGCCGGACTCCTTCCAACCGCTCCACCTCGTCATGGTGGTCAACATGGGCTTGCTCGTCGGCGAAATCTTTGCGCTGGGCGAGCTTGGTAAGGATTGCGCCGACGACGGGGTCTACGAGTTCCTCTTCGTCGCACCACCGCTCCCCATCACCGGTGCGGTGGGCTCCCCCATTAATCCGGTGGCCATCAAGTAGGCGACGCCGAACGCGGAGGTAGGCGTAGCATTCCGCTGATGGCCGCATACCCCACAACGCGTCGGACCTCGCTGCCGGTGACTGCGAGCGCGGCTCGCTGGCTTCACAGCTGCCGCCGCAGCTGAGGTATGCGGGCAGGCTGTTCCTCAATTCCGGGCATGACCCATCGCTTGCCCCCGCCCTTGGCCCACCCCTCAGGTCCGCCTGTGATGTAGCTCGGGCCGGCGCCGATGAACTCTAGTCCGGGGGTATCGGCCGTGACTCCCGAAAGCCCGAAGTGAAATTCGTCGTAGTGCTGGATTCGACCGTGGTCGTCAATTCGGAAGGGACGGTCATGTCCTGGGTAGATGATGGCATCCATCTCGAGACACCGCCGAATCGATGCGTCAGCTTGCTCGACGTCCCAGAACACGAGCGGAGAGGCGCCTGCAAGCGCGACGTTCGCATTGTGGATGGCGTCGCCTGTCAGGACGCAGCGCCCTCGATCCGTCATCACTTCCAGGCCGATGCTGCCCGGGGAATGCCCCGGGAGCTCGATGACGCGGCACCCCGGCATGATCTCGTACCCCTCTCCGACCTCTTCGAGCCGGTACAGTTCGAGGACTGCACCAGTCCACTGCGGGGTAGCCCAGTCGTTCGGGTGCGGATTGCGCGCATAGGCGCGCTCCAGCGGATGGACGAGCAGCGGCGCGTGTCCGAAGACGTCCACGTTCTGGACGTGGTCCCAATGCGCGTGGCTCAACACCTGCACATCGATGTCCTTCGGACTAAGCCCTCGGCGCCGAAGCTGCTCCAGGAGCAGGGTTCTGCGGCCTACGTGGGCGGAGTCGAACAAGACCCGGCGCGTGCCCTCGATGAGGATCACGGCGCAGAAGCCGATGATTCCTTGGTCGGAGTTCACGCTCGACCCGGGCATGAGAATGTCAATCCTGGGCACCGCGCACCTCCCGGTCGGACAATTCCGCGAGCGAGGCGCACACTGAATTCAGCGGCGCGACACAGCTAACTCCTCGCGGCCTCGCCCGTGATAACCAGCCGGTTACTTCTTGTCAATACCCTGGAGATGTGCCGGGCGACGCCGCTGATACGCGGCTGCGTTGCGCCGGGACTGGCCCTAGCCTTCCCCCGCGCCTCACTCCCGCTCGAATCCCTGGCTCTGGAACCGGAGCGTCCTGCAGTTCTCGGTCACGACGCGGACGACGTCCTCCGGGACGCCGCCAGGGACCTGGGCGTCGATCTCGAGGGTGACGGTGACCTGGGCCCCCGGGAGCGAAGCCAAATGCGCGATGACCTCCTTCGCGATCAGCCCCGCATCGGCGCCGGCCCGCAACGGGTCGATGGTCACCGAGCCGTGGAACCGTCGGGGGAGCGGCCTGGCCTCCGGCTGCTCTTCCCGCAGTTCGCCCGCGGGCGGCCGCTCCTCGGCGCTCCCTCCCGGGCCCCCTGGCCCTGCCGCCGGCTCGGTCGCGCGCTGCTCCTGCTCCCGGCGAATCTGTTCCTCGGCGACCTCCGGCTTCACGAGCAATCCCGGGAGGGCCTCGGCAGGGATGCGAATCGACTGCCCGGCGACCAGACCGCGGTAGCGTCCGGACGACTCGTCGAACGACTCCGCGAAGGCGAAGCCATCCTCCCGCCAGGTCAGCAGCCGGACTCCGTCCTCCACGGCCTCGGCGAGCACGCTTGGGCTATGAAGCCGCGGCAGGTACGTGTACCGCGCGAAGTCTTCGGCCAGCTGGCTGACCGCGACGTGGTTCCCGCGCCACAAGGGAACCCGGTCCAGCTGCATCCGAAGGGCCGCGCCGCCCAGCCTCGGGAGAAGCGCCCCCTTTGCCACTGCGAGCCGGTATGCCCGGCGGTAGAGGTCATCGGAGCCCTGCAGCCGCTCGGCTGCCCACTGGACGTCTCCCAGGGGGTCGTCCTGGTGGGGCCACAGGAGCCAGCAGTACGTCTCCTTCAGGCGCTCGTCCACCGTACGCTCGGCCCGGTTCCGGGCTTCCTCGGCCTGCCTCCGCTGCGAGGTGGTGAGGTCCAGCGTGACGGCGTCATCGACGATGGAGGACCAGGCGAGGAACATCCGCACGGCGTCCTCCAACTCCGCGGCCCTCGCCTCGTCGGCGGCCAGGAAGGCGAGGGCGTTGCGGTAGGTCCTGGCTGCCGAGCCGCGCTCCTCCAAAATCCGCTTTGCCATCGCGAGGGCCCGGCTTCCTTCTCCCCGCACGTGGCGCACCTCCGGGGGCAGCACCACCAGCCGCGCATCCTGCTCGTCGGGGACGTCGGCGCCCTCCCGCACACACGGGTGGACCCGGCTGAACCCATCGTGGCCGCGCGCTAGGCTCTCCACCGTGTCGGCCACGCGGTAGGCGTCGTCGAGGGTCATCCCCTCCTGGTGGGCCCACCGGTTCCGCCAGGTGCGCAGCTCGCTGGCGTACCCCCGGTGTTCGGACGCGAGGGTCTGCCCGAAGATGCCGTTCCATCCATCGACGAGCACCTTCAGCAGTCCGGCGGCATGCCACTGCTCCGGCGGCTTCGTCCCGAGCTGCGGCTCGTCCAGGAATCGGCGAACGGCGGCGTCGCCCCGCTTGCGCCGAAAGCGCTCGAGCTCCCGCGCCACGAACGGCGCCAGTCCCTGCCGCAGCACGTCCAGCAGCTCGCCGACGAAATCACGAGGGGTCGAAGGCGGCATCGCGTCTCCCTCCAACGTTCTCGTTCACAGTCCCAGACGCCCCTGGGCCGCCTGCCGGGAGCGGATCTCGGCTGCCAGCTCTTCGAGCCGCTGCCAGCCCACGACGAGGGCATTGTACCCCTGCGCATCCCGTCCCCGTTTCTTCCGCTCGGCGATGGCGAAGAGGCGGTAGGCGAGCTCCCGGGCGAGGTGGCCGTCGGGGCCCAGCGATGCCAGGAGGGCGGCTGTGGCCTCCTCGCCCCGCTGCTCCACCCAGTACGCCCGCACGAGGTGGTGGCACGCCTCCCAGACGGTGAGCCGGCGGTCACGGGCCGGGTCCCAATCGCCGGGAAGCTTGTCGGGCGGGAGGAGCCGCAGCTTCCCCGCCTGAGCCTCGACGATGCCCGCCTCGACCAGCCCTCCGACGGCCGGAGCGAGGGTTCGAAGCGCCTTCCACGTCGACCCCTGCCAGGACGCGAGGCCGGCGCTTCGGGCTCGGCGGTCTTTTCCGGCGATCCTACCCCCGGGTGGCCCGCCTGCGCAGCGCTCGAAGGCGCTGGGGGCCACCCCTCTTTCGCCGTTCGAAGGTGCGGGAGTCCGGGGGCTACCGCTGGCGGGCCGGCTGCGCGGGCGAGGCGGCGGGCTCCTCCTCGTGGGCGACGTCGCGGAGGCGGAGGAGGTCCCAGGCGGTGCGGGCCGTCGGCACCGCCTCCCGCCAGCGCGCCGCCAGCAGCACCGCCGCCAACACCAGGTAGGCGGCGGAGTACCCCATCCGGACCCGTTGGTCGCTCAGGAAGAGCTGCGTCCCGAACAGCACGAAGAGGAGGACCGCCTCCCGGCGCGACATCCTCAGGTTTGCGAAGACGGCGATGGCGAAGAGCGACTGCGCCGCCGTCAGCAGGACCTCCTCGCGCTGCCGGGTGTCCAGCGGCAGGCCGCCGAACATGTCGAACTTCCCGGCCGCAATCGAGAACGCGATGGGCAGCGTCCCCACGAGCAGGGTCCACTGGTTCACCTTCGACGAAATCAGCGCCCCCATGGCCACGGCGGCGCGCCCTCGCCAGGCCAACACGGCCGCGACGAGGATCTCCGGCGACTCCGAGGCGAGCGGCGCGAGCCATTGGATGAGGAGGAACTCCGACACGCCCAGCTTCTCCCCCATGTGCACGAGCGAATCGGCGAACGGCTCGGCCGACGAAAGGATCGCCCCCGCGCTGTAGGCGAAGAGGAGCGCGATGCCGATCCGCCGCCGAACCGTCGTCAGGCTGCCGATGGCCCGCGCCGGGCCCACCAGCTCCACCTCTTCGCCCTCCGCCTTCGACGTGTAGAAGAGGTAGATGAGGAAGAGCGAGACAAGCACGATGGAGTCGGCCAGGGTGAGGACGTCGCGCAGCGGAACGAGGATCACGTACCCCGTCGCGATGAGGAGGAAGGCGAGTTCGATCGCCCGGTGCCGGTCGACGGCCAGCTCGCGGCGGCCCGTCCGCAGCCAGAACAGCAGCATCACGACAGACCAGCCGACGCCGATGAGCAGCCGGTTCCCGCCCGTCATGTTGGCGATCGCCAGGCCGCGTTCCGCCTCGGCGGGGTCGGCCCCCGCCTTCCAGGCGAGAACCAGGTCGACAGCGTACTCCGGCAGCACGGCGATGAAGGCGATGACGGCCAGGGCCAAGCCTTGCGAGATGTCCATCTCCGCGGTCTCGGCGGTCCAGCTCAGGATGAACGCTGCCGCGAGGATCGCCGTCCCGAAGACAGCCGCCCCGAGTTCGGCGGGGAGGTGCACCCCTGCGACGCGCAGGGCGATGCCCGGAGCTGCGGCGGCGGCCGTCAGGCCGAGCGTCGCCCACAGGGCCCGGAGGCCGCCGTTGGCGCCGGTGGTCAGGGACATCCCGCGGACGCTCCCCTTCCGCTCCGCGCTCCGCTCGACGGGCAGCGCTCCTCATTCATAGAACGCAATGGGCTCGGCGCACTCCCAGTAGTTCTCGAGCTTCCCGTCCGGGAGCCCGCGGACCGGGTAGAAGCGCCCCTTGTGGAGCTGCTCGAGGAGCTGCTCCTGCGTTTCAATCGTCTCCTCGAAGGCGATGGCGAAGTAGCCGATGCCCTGCTTCGAATGGGCGTCGGAGCCCCCTGTCCCGGGCTTCCCAAGGATCTTCGCCACCTGGAGGGCGAAGTAGTTCTCCTTCGGCGTGTTGCAGCCGTTCAGCACTTCGATGGCGTCGACGAGCTGGAAGACGGGCAGACGCGCGGCCTCTTCGGGCGACAGGCGAAAGGGCTCGCGGCCCTCCCGCCGATGGTGGACGGGGTCGAAGAAGTGCCGGAAGGGGTGGGCGGCGATGAGGAAGGCGCCCTGCTCATCGGCCACCTGGCGCAGCCGTTCGAGCCGCCGGATGCCGCTTTCGTAGCCGCGGAGCCCGACGGCGATGATGTGGCCCATGTCGGTGGAGACCTCCATCCCGTTCGAGACGAAGATGTCGGGGTGGCGCTTCCGGAAGGCCGCCAGGTCCCACGGCTCCCACATCCGGTCGTGCTCGGTGATGTTCACCCCCGTGAGCCCGACGCGCCGAGCCTCTGCCATCAGGTCGTCGGGGTCCAGCATGGAATCGGAGGCACCCTTGGTGGTGTGCAGGTGCATGTCCATGATGGTCCCCGGCACGCAGCCACCCCCGTTCGTGCAAAGATTCACGAGAGCCGAAGTATATCATTGCGCGGCCATCCACGGCAGCGCCCAGCCGAAGAGCCCGGCGAAGGCGATGCCGTGGATGGCGACCGCCCAGCTCCAGCGAGGGAAAAGGGCGACGAAGGGCGCGGCGCCCGCCAGCGCCAGTCCGGAGGCTCCGAGGGCGAACGGCCAGCTCTCGGACCCGGCCCCCGGGCGGCCGGCGAAATCCCCGACGGCGTAGACGATGGCCGCCGTCAGGCCGACGATGGTCCAGAAGAACACGGCGCCGACGGAGACGAGCACGCCGACCACGCCGGCGGGCACGCCCGCGTCCGTCCATCGCGCGGGCGCGGCCCCCCGGGCGAGGGCGACCGCCCCCACCGCCGTGGAGATGAGGGCCATCGCGTAGCCCGCCACCCAACCGCCGACTACGGTCTCCACGGTGCCTCCGCCGTTGTCGTTTCGGTGATGCGCGCCCCGAAGCCGGCATGGCGGAGACGGGCTGCGACGGAGGGCGCCTAATCCGGCGGGCCAATCCAGAAGAGCGTGGGGCCGGCCCCGGCCAGCCGGAGCGGCTCGCCGGCGGCCTCCTCGGCACGGCGCCACTCCTCCGCGAGCCCGGGGACGAGCGCCCGCGCGACGTCTTCGAAGCGGTTGTAGAGGTCGGCGGAGCGGAGTGCGCAAGGGAGCCGCGCCGCGAGGGTCCGCGTCCGGGAGCCGTCGTCGAAGGGGCCGCCTGCGAGGGCACCGAACATGCGGCCTGTCTTCGATTCGAGGTGGTTCTGCGGCAGGAGGAGCACGACGCCGTGCTCGGGCAGGGACGGGAGCGGGTCGACGCGCTCGCCGCGACCGGTGACGAGGGCCGTACCGCCGGAGAGGAAGAAGGCCTCGTCGCTCCCGACCTCGCAGGCGGTGGCGAGGAGGTCGCCCCGCGAAGCCCCCCACGCCTCGGCGAGGAGGCGGAGGACCGCGGCGGCATCGGACGCGCCACCGCCCAAGCCGCCGGCGGGGGGAATCGCCTTGACGATGCGGATCGTCAGGCCCTCGGTGCTCCGCCCCGTCCGCCGCGCCAAGGCCTCGGCGGCCCGCCAGGCGAGGTTGCTTCGGTCGGCCGGAACGCCGGCGCTCCACGGGCCGGACACCTCGACGCCCGCCCGGTCGCTGTCCAGCACGACCTCGACCTCGTCGGCGAGGGCGAGCGTCTGCATGACCGAAGCGAGCTCGTGGTAGCCGTCTCCGCGGGGGCCGAGGACCTCGAGCGTGAGGTTGACCTTGGCGGGGGCCGCCGCGCGCAGCCGCTCAGGCATTGGCGCGAACCGCCTCCACCGCATCGAGGAGGGCCAGCCACTCGCCGAGGGCGAGCGTCTCCGGGCGGCGCATCGGGTCGATGCCGGCCGCCTCCAGGGCTTCGCGGGCGCCGCCCTTCGGCAGCCACACCCCCTGCGCGAGGGCGTTGTGGATCTGCTTGCGGGGATTCCGGAATGTCTTCGCTACGAGTTCGAAAAAGGATTCGCGGCGCCCTTCGGGCACGAGCGGCTCGGGCCGGACCCGAAGCCGCACGACGCCGGACCACACCTTCGGCGGGGGGTCGAAGGCTTCCGGGGGTACGGAGAAGAGATACTCTGCTTCGGCGTACACCTCGACGGAGATCGCCAGCAGGGAGCGCTTGCCGGGCGGAGCGGCGATTTCGCGGGCGACCTCGCGCTGGAGCATGACCACGACCTCGGTCGGCTGCGGCTTCCCCTCGAGGAGGTGGCGGATGATGGGGTTCGCGGCGTAGTAGGGGAGGTTTCCGACGGCGGCGAAGCGGGCCGCGGGGCCGAGCTCGGCCGCCAGGTCGAGGGTTCGCGCATCGCCTTCGATGACGCGGAAGTGCCGTTCGGCGGCGAATCGCCGGCGCAGGTAGCGGACGAGGCGCCCTTCCAGTTCGACCGCCACGACCGCCCCGTGGCGGCGGAGCAGTTCGGCCGTCAGCTCGCCCGTCCCCGCGCCGATTTCGAGCACGAAGCCGTCGGCGGGCGGATGCACGGCCTCCGCGATGTCGCGGAGGATGCCCGTGTCGCGGAGGAAGTGCTGCCCGAGCTCCTTGCGGGGGCGCGGTTCGGCGCGGACGGCGGGGCGGTTCACGCTTCGATCGTAGAGGACGCGTGCTCCCGGCGCCTCACTCCAGGATGTAGATGTCCAGCACCCGTTTCCCCCATCCCGGGTCGCCGACGCTCTCGGGGAAGCCGAGGTCGACGTGGTACCCCTTCACCCCGCCTCCCACGTCGGCGGCGAGGCAGAGGCCGTACCCGGGGATGTACATCCACGTTCCGAGGGGGATAACGCTCGGGTCGACGGCGCAGATGCCCTTGTCTACGCGGACGCCGGTGGCCGTGATGCCGTAGGCGGGGTCATCGCGCGACTTTCCGCCGTGGGAGGCGTTGTACCAGGTCGTCACGACGGTGATTTTCCGCTTGTACGGTCCGGTGTACTCGGGCGCGTCGAGCGGCGCCGACGGCCCGGCTGACGGCGGGCCGGAGATGTGGCGTGTCGGCACGGGCTCCCGTACGACGGTCACGCCCGGGAGCTGGACCCGCGCTACCTCCTGGCCGTTCTTGTACGTGACCCGGTAGCGGAGGACGCGGATCCCTTCGCGTCCCGGTACGATGCGCACCGAACCCGGCGGGAGGCTCGGGTCCGATTCGTAGACGATCGGCGGCTGTATCGGCTGCTCGACGGTTTCTTCCACTTCGCGAGTGAGGGCGATCGTGAGGGAGAGGCCGTTCTCCACCGGAGTAGCGAGGGGAAGCGAGACCACGTCTTCGGGGCCGAGCTCGATCCCCAAGACCCGGATGATATCGGCCACCGTCTCCGCCCGCGTGTACAGCGTCTGCTCCTTGCCGTCGAGGACGAGGTGGACGCTCTTCGCCTTGGCCAGGTGGACGGACATCCCCGCAGTTACCGGGGCTTCCAGGGCGGGCCGGACGAGGTCCTCCTCGCGGACCGTCATGCCGAGTTCGTCGAGGAGGGCGGCCACGGTCGGCGCGGCGGTGCGGGCGTCGACGCGGAGGGTGTCGACGTAGACGGAGACCGGCACGGCGCGGACGACGGCGATGCTCGTCCCCGCCGGTGCGGGGAGCCTGGCCCCGGCCGGCGGGGGGTAGAGCGCCGCGAGGGCTGCGGCCAGCGGCGCTCTGGCCGTGGCCCGCCGGCCGTTCACGTACACGACGTCGCCGGGCCCGAGGTCGATGCCGGCCTCGGCGAGGACGCCGCTCACCGTCGACGCCCGCGTGTGGACGAGCCAGGCGGAGCCGTCGGCCTCGATGGTCACCGGCACGGCGCGGTCGATGGCGACGCTGGTGTGGGCGCCTCCTTCGGCGGAGACGACGCGGTCGCCGGGCCCGAGGCGGACGCCGGCCGCTTCGAGCGTGCGGGCATGGGAGCCGAAGGCTGCTTCGACGGTGGTGGAGCGCCCCTGGTCGAGGATGGTGACGGTCCGTTGGGGGAAGGCGCGGAAGGCGACGAACGCCACCACGACCACCGCGAGGATGGTCGCCGTGTGGTGCCGACCTCGGAACTGGCGGGGGTGGATTCGGAGGCCGGGCGCAAGTGCTCGAGCTCGCGTCAGCTGCCGCCCGGCGAATCCGGGCGGCCCCGCTGCTTCAGCCAACGACACTCCCCATCGTCAAGGTTTCGGGTCCCGCTGGCGGCGGACGCCCGCACGAAAAAGCGGCCGTGCACCTGCCGTCGAACCCGCGTCCGGGCTTGCCCCGCGCTCGCTGGCTCGGACCCGGCTTCCCTGCGGCACCCGAGGCAGACCACTTATGGCTGCTTCCTTCCGGACCTGACCAGGTTCGTGGCGCCTCGCCGCGCAGGACCAGGTCGTCAGCGCCGCGTGGCGGGAGCGCGGCCCGAACACGCAGCCCTCGGGCAGGAATTCGACCCCGCTTGAGCGGATTGCGGGTTCAGGGCACCGCTAGCTCCCCGTCTAGCACGGCCACCTGCAACCGTATGCAACGGTGGCGCTCCGGGTCAAGGGGCCGTTCCCTCATCCTGCGGTGCGGGCGGACGTATTCGGACCATCACCTGGCCGGCTGTCACCCGCTGGCCCGGTCCGACCTCGACCGAGGTCACTTCGCCGGCGGCGGGAGCGCGGATTTCGTTGTTCATCTTCATCGATTCCATCACGAGCAGCACCTGGCCCTGTTCCACGCGATCGCCGACCACGCACAGCACCTCCACGATGGTGCCCGTCATGGGGGCGGTCACCTCGGCTGTACCCTTCGGCCGCCGATGCCCCTCGTGCCGTTTCAGGAGCGACGGCCGCCAGCGTTCCACCTCGTACTTCAGGTTATGGCGCCCGATGGTCACCACCGCACCGTTCCGCCCGCGGCCCTGGATGTACAGCTCGACCGGCCGGTGGTCGAGGAGGAGGAGGAAGAGCCCCGAGTCCCCCACGGCCTCGAGCTGGGCCACGTGCCAGGTCACGCTCCCCTCGCGGCGGACGCGCACTTCGCCGCCCGGGAGGCGCTCCACCTCGTAGGCGACGGTACCGCCGTTTCCGTCGCTGACTACGTACTTCTCCACCAGGTCCCTCCTCCGAGCTGAGCCATTTGCCGGCGCCACTCCGCGGGAGCCGCCGACCGCCGGCCGGGGGGCTCCGGGCGGCGGCCGTCGGTCACTGCCCCGGCCGTGTAGAGGAGCGCGGCCACCTCCGCGGCCAGGCGCTGCTCCTCGACCGGCTCCGAAGGCTGCACCTGGTACCGGTCGAGGAAGGCGGTGTCGATGTCGCCCGCGATGAAAGCCGGCGTGTCGAGGATCTGCAGCAGGTAGGGGATGTTCGTGGCGACGCCCTCGACCCGGAACTCCGTCAGCGCCCGCTTCATGCGCGTCCGCGCTCCCTCACGGTTCCGCCCCCACGCCGTCACCTTAGCTAGCAGGGAATCGTAGTAGGGGGTGATTTCGATGCCGTCGTACAGGGCGCTCTCGACGCGGATGCCTGGGCCTGCCGGTTCGCGCGCGAGCATCACCTTCCCGACCGATGGGAGGAAGTTGTTGAACGGGTCTTCCGCCACGATGCGGCATTCGATAGCCCAGCCACGCGTCAGCAGCTCCGCCTCGTCGTACGGCAGCTCCTCACCCGCAGCGACGAGGATCTGGTCCTTCACGAGGTCGACGCCGGTGACCATCTCCGTCACCGGGTGTTCGACCTGGAGGCGCGTGTTCATTTCGATGAAGTAGAAGGAGCGGTCGGCGGTGAGGAGGAATTCCACGGTCCCCACGTTGTGGTAGTTCGCTTCCCGGGCGATGCGCACGGCCGCCCGGCAGAGCGCCCGGCGAAGGAGGGGATCGACGACCGGGCTGGGACACTCCTCGATCAGCTTCTGGTGGCGACGCTGAATGGAGCATTCGCGCTCGCCCACCGGGACGATGTTCCCGTAGCGGTCGGCGATGATCTGCACCTCGATGTGGCGAACCGGCCAGAGCTGCTTCTCGACATAAAGGGCCGGGTTCCCGAAGGCGGCCTTCGCCTCCTGCATCGCGGCCGTCGCAGCTCGCTCCAGTTCATCGGCCGTCCGGACGACGCGGACGCCTTTGCCGCCCCCGCCCGCCGCCGCCTTCAGCATCACGGGAAAGCGGATGCGCTCGGCCGCCCGGCGGATCTCGTCCAGGTTCGTCAGCTCGTCTGATCCGGGGATGACGGGCACGTTCGCACGCTCGGCGATTTTCCGAGCCGCCACCTTGTCGCCCAAGAGCCGCATCGACTCCGGCGTCGGTCCGATGAAGGTGAGCCCCGCCGCGCCGCAGGCCTCGGCGAAGTCGCTGTTTTCGGCCAGGAACCCGTAGCCGGGGTGGATAGCGTCGGCGCCGGCCTTCTTCGCGACGTCGATGATGCGCTCAATGTTCAAGTAGCTCTCCCGGGCCGGCGCGGGGCCGATGTGGTACGCCTCGTCGGCGTAGCGGACGTGCGGAGAGAGCCGGTCGACGTCCGAGTAGACGGCGACCGACCGGATGGAGAGGTCGCGCAGGGCGCGCACGATGCGGAGGGCAATTTCGCCCCGATTGGCTACCAGAACCTTCCGGAACATCGATGCTTCTCTAGACCCCCTCGATAGGCGCTAGGATACCCGCTCGCTGCTCGCCGGGAAACGCTCCCGTTGGCTGGCCCGTCCCCGCTCTCTACCCTGGTGATGTGGACGAACACGCCCTCGAGGTCCTCGAATTCCCGAAGCTCCTCCAGCTCCTCGCCGGCGAGACGTCCTTTCCGCCCGCCCGCGAGCGTGCGCTGGCGCTGGTGCCCGTTCCGACATTCGAGGGTGCCGTCGAGCGCCTGCGCGCCACGGCCGAGATGCGGCTGCTCGACCGGATGGGCATCGACCTCCCGACTGGCGGGCTGAGCGATATCCGGCCGGTGCTCCAGCAGGTCGGGGTCGGTCAGGTCGTCCTCCCGGGCGATTTGCTCGCCGCAGCCGAGTTCCTCCGCGCGGCCATGCGTGCGCGCGAGGCGCTCAGCCGGGTGGCGGAGCGGGTGCCGCGCCTGTGGGGCTTAGCCGCCGCCATCGGGGACTTCCGGGCCGAAGTCCGGGCTATCGAGGCGGCGATCACCCGCCGCGGGGAGGTCGCCGACGACGCCAGCGAGGCGCTGGCCGCGGTCCGCCGGCAGCTCCGCCAGGCCCAGGAGCGGCTCGACGCCCTCGCTCAGAGCGCGCTGGCCGACGCCATTCGCCGGGGCATCGCCCAGGAACCGCTGGTGACGGAGCGGAACGGCCGCAAGGTGCTCCCCATCAAGGCCGAACATCGGGCCCATCTGCCTGGCATCGTCCACGACGTCTCTTCCAGCGGGGCCACGGTGTTCATCGAGCCGGCGGCGCTCGTCGAGGCCGGGAACGCTGTTCGCGAGCTCCAGCTCGCCGAGGAGCGGGAAGTCCGGCGAGTGCTCCAGCGCTTGGGAGGGCTCCTGGCCGCGCGCCTCTCCGAGATCGGCGCCGCCCTGGAGGCGGTGGCCGAACTCGACCTCCTCCGGGCGAAGGCGCGCCTGGGGCAACGGCTCGGTGCCGAGCTTCCTGCCCCGGGCGACCCGTGCCACTGGCTGGCCGAAGCTGGAATGCTCGACCTCCGCCGCGCCCGGCACCCCCTCCTGCGGGCGGAGCCGGTTCCCATCGACGTCTCCGTCGGCGGCTCGGTGCCGGGCCTGCTCATCACCGGCCCGAACACCGGCGGGAAGACGGTCGCGCTCAAGACCATCGGGCTTCTCACCCTCATGGCGCAGGCCGGCATCCCCGTCCCCTGCGGCGAGGGGAGCCGGCTCGTGGTGTTCGAGCGGATCTACGCCGACATCGGCGACGAGCAATCCATCGAGCAGTCGCTTTCCACCTTCTCGTCGCACATGCGGCAGATCATCGGCATCCTCCGCCGGGCCGATGCCCGCACGCTGGTGCTGCTCGACGAGCTCGGTGCGGGGACCGACCCCGCCGAAGGCTCGGCCATCGCCCGCGCCGTGCTGGAGGCCCTTCTCGACCGCGGCGCCACCGTTGTGGCCACCACCCATCACGCCGAACTGAAGCTCTTCGCTCACGGCGATCCCCGCGTCCGGAACGCGGCGGTAGAGTTCGACCCCGAGACGCTGGCACCGACCTACCGGCTCACGATCGGCGTTCCGGGTCAGTCGAACGCGTTCGCCATCGCCCGCCGGCTCGGGCTCGAGGAGGCTGTCCTCGAACGGGCCCGTATGTTCGTGTCAGCCGAGCACCAGCAGCTCGAACAGCTCCTGGCGGACTTGCGCCGGGAGCGGGAGCAGGCTGCTGCCCTGCGCGAGCTGGCCGACCGCGAAGCCCGGGAGATCGCCGAGCTGCGGCGAACCCTGGCCGAACAGCGGGCCGCAATCGACCGGGAGCGGGCCGAAATCCTCGCGGAGGCGCACCGCCGGGCCGCCGAGCTGCTGGACGAGGCCGAGCGCGAGGTCGTCCGGCTGCGCCGCAGGGTCGAGCGGGAGCGGTTCGACCCGGCCGAAGCGGTTGCCGCGCTGCGCGCCCTCGACGCAAAGCTCGAGGCGGTGAAGGCCGAGGCGAAGCCGAGGACGGCGCCCCCGCCTGCGCCGAGGGAGCTCGCCGCGGGCGACCTCGTGTACGTCCGCGGCATCCCGCAACCGGGGCGCGCCCTGGGCCCGGTCGATGCCGAGGGGCGAGTGGAGCTCCAGTTCGGGTCGGCACGGATGCGCGTTGACGTCGACCGCATCGAACGGGTGGAGCCGGCGCCCGGGACGCCCCCTGTCCGCTTGCCCGAAGTGCCGCGTCGCGACGTCCCGCTGGAGCTGGACGTTCGCGGCCAGCGTGCCGACGAAGCGCTCGCGCGGACGGAGATGTACCTCGACGACGCCTTCCGGGCCGGCCTCCCCTTCGTGCGCATCATCCACGGAAAGGGGAGCGGCGCCCTGCGGGCGGCGATCCGCGAGGCGCTGGCGAGCCACCCCCTCGTGCGCAGGCTGGAAACGCCGGCTCCTCACGAAGGGGGTGAAGGCGTCACCATCGCCGTGCTCGCCGGTTGAGCGGTGTAGACGACCGCGCTCCGTCATTTCACGATGAGAGGGTGAAGCCCGCCCGCCGCCCAGCCTCGTATCAGCCGCCCATCCCTCTGGCCGAGGACGAGCCGCCGCCGGATGCCCCGCTCGCGGCCCGGATGCGGCCCCGTTCGCTCGACGAGGTGCTCGGGCAGGAGGCGGCGCTGGGTCCGAACTCCGCCGTGCGGCGGGCGCTCGCCGCGGGGTACGTGCCGTCGCTCATCCTGTGGGGGCCTCCCGGCTGCGGCAAGACGACCATCGCCCGGCTCCTCGCCCGCGAAGCCGGGGCGCGCTTCGTCCAGGTCTCGGCGGTCGCCTCGGGCGTGGCCGAACTCCGTTCGATCATCGAGGAGGCGCGCCGGGCGCGTTCCGTGGGCGTCCGGACGGTGCTGTTCATCGACGAAATCCACCGCTTCAACAAGGCGCAGCAGGACGCCGTGCTCCCCGCCGTCGAGGACGGCGACCTGGTGCTCATCGGGGCAACGACCGAGAACCCGTCCTTCGAAGTGGTTGCGCCGCTGCTCAGTCGGGTGCGCGTGCTCCGGCTCGACGCGCTGTCGCCGGAGGCGCTGGGCGCGCTCATCGACCGGGCGCTCGCCGATCGCGGCCGGGGGCTGGGCGCTCTCGGCCTCTCCCTCGATGAGGAGGCGCGGCGCGTGCTCGTTGCCGGCGCGGGCGGCGATGCACGCGTTGCCCTTACCGCGTTGGAGCTCGCCGCATATGCGGCTCGAGGGGGCGGGCGCACGCTCATCACCGCCGACGATGTCAGGGCGGCCCTGCTCGACCGCCGCCCAGGCTACGACAAAGCAGGTGACGCCCACTACGACACCATTTCCGCCTTCATCAAGTCGCTGCGCGGCTCCGACCCCGACGCCGCCCTCTACTGGCTCGCGCGGATGCTCGAGGCGGGCGAAGATCCGCTCTTCATCGTCCGGCGCATGGTCATCTTCGCGGCGGAGGACGTCGGGCTGGCCGACCCGCAGGCGCTCGTGCTTGCTGCCGCCTGCCAGCAGGCGGTGCACTTCGTCGGCATGCCCGAAGGCTTCCTGCCCATGGCCGAGACCGCCCTCTACCTCGCCCTCGCCCCGAAGAGCAACAGCGCCCTGCGCTCCTACGCCCGGGCTCGGGAGGCGGCGCGGGCCACGGCCCACCTCCCCGTGGCGCTCCATCTCCGCAACGCGGTGACGGGGTTGATGCGCGCCCTGGGCTATGGACAGGGGTACCGGTACCCGCACGACGAGCCGGGCCACGTGGCCCTCGGCGAGCCGTATCTGCCGGAGGAGCTCGGCGCGGCGCGGTTCTACGAGCCCGGCACGCTGGGGCGCGAACCGGAGTTGGGCTCCTGGAGGACTTCGGCCCCCAGCGAAGGCTCCGGAACGGAAGCTACTCGGTGAGCCGGCGGTAGAGGGCCGGGAGGCGGCTCGGCAGCGATTCGATATCGGCCACGACCTCGTAGCCCATGTCCTGGCACATCGTCTTCAGGTAATCGTGCCCGGCCCGGTCGACGGTGAGGGCGAACGGCGTGATCCCCTCCCGCTTCGCCTCGAGGAGGGCCTGCTTCGTGTCGTGGATGGCGTACTCCTTCTCGGTGCGGTCGCGGCCGTATCCGTGGTCCTGGGGGCGGCCGTCGCTCAAGAGGAAGAGGATGCGCACCTTCGCGTTCGTTTGCAGCAGCTTATAGGTGGCGTGGCGGATCGCCGGGCCCATGCGGGTGGAGCGGATGGGCGCGATCTTGTCCAGCCGGCGCTTGATGCGGTCGTCGAACTGTTCGTCGAAGTCCTTGATGACGTAGAACTCGACGTTGTCGCGGCCGTATCCGCTGAAGCCGTAGATGCCGTACTGGTCGCCGATGGTCTCGAGCGCCGTCATCAGGAGGACGGTGGATTCTTTCTCCACATCGATGATGCGCTTCGGCGGGTGGGAGAGCTCGTGGCGCCGCTTGCTCACCCACCAGCTGAGGTAGCGCCGCGGGTCGTCGTCGAAATCGTCGTCGTACCGCTTGTCGCGCTTCTGGATCTCCTCGTCGGTGCTCGCGGACATATCGATGAGGAAGGCGACCGCGACATCCCGCTCGATCTTGTTCCGCCGCCAGTACACCTTGTCGTTGGGGTTGGCGCCCACGCGGTGTTCCACCATCCATTCAATGGCGGCGTCGAGGTCGATGTCCTCGCCGTCGCGGAGCCGCTTGATCTTCCGGAACATCTCCGGCTTCATCAGCTCGAACTGTTTCCTGGTTTGCGCCACGAGGCCGGCGTGCTCCCGGAGGGTCGCTTCGTAGAACTCCTCCGTCCCCTCTTGGATCACCATCTCCTTCACGGCGCACCAGCGCGGCTTGTAGTCCTGGGCGCGGAAGTCCCACTCGTCGTAGTAGTACACGGTCACGACAGGCTCGAGCGGCTGTTCGCCCTCTCCCGTGCTCTGGTCGCTCGTCGGGCGGCCGGGGGCATCCTTCTTGTCCTGCATCGGGGTTCCGGCTTCCTTCTGCAGGTTCGAAAGGAAGAGCCCTGTCGTCTGGTCGAGGTCGCCCTCCATCAGCGCGTCCAAATCGATTTCGACGCTCTTCTCCAACAGCTCTTGCAGCTGTTCCGGCGTGAGCTGCATCGGCTGTCCGCCGCCGGCCTGACCCGTTTGCGCGTCCTCGCGCAGCTTCATGAGCAGCTGAACGAGCTCGGGCTTGAAGTCGCCGCGGAAGTCGGGATCGGGCGGGCTGGCGTATTCGAGTTCGCCCTCGCCCTGGCCGACGTCACCGAGCTGGGCCTCGGCGCCCTCGGGACCGAGCTCGCCCCCCTCGATCGCGGCGGCGACCGATTCGGCCGGCTCCACCGCCTCCCACTCGATCTCTGCCTCCTCGAACACGTTGGGAATGCTGACGGCGATGCGGTACAGGCGTGCCGCGGCCTCGGCCGCGTCCTCGACGGTTGCTTCCGGTTCCTGGAGCTTCGTCAGGATTGCTAGAGCCTGGGCCATCGGCTCGCTGCGCGACGCCGGCCAGCGGATCGCATCGGCGCCGTCGAGACTGAAGCGGATGAGGTTTTCGACGAACGCCTGGCGAAGCGGCATCGTGCGCACGTCCGGCCGCCGGGCCAGCTCGTCGCGCTGCAGCCTGGCCAGCGTCCTCCGGATGCCCCCGTACTCGCGCTTGATGGCGCCGTCGATGCGCGTGTCCTCGGCGACGGTGTAGAGGTCGCTGGCAAGCTGCCGGTCGCCGAAAAGGTCGAAGTACCGCTCCATGTCGGTGATGGCGCCCGTACCGTCGGCCGAGGCCGGCGAGGGGAGCGTTCGCTCGAAGACCTGGGGGCCGCGGTCGAACCGGAACTCGAAGCTGCCGAACTCCAAGTGGGCTGCCTGGTGGGTGGCGAACACCTTGTACGCCGCGAAGTTCTCCTCCTTCGTGGCGTACCGCTCCATCGTTTCCGGAAGGAAGATGGTCGTGCCCTCGGTGCTGGCCTTGGTCTCGTCGACCCACCCGATGCCCTTCTCCGTCAATGCGGCGGCGTTCTGGATGGCGACGTTCCGGCCTGTGAGCGCCTTGCAGTAGAGGCGCAGCACTTCGCCCACCCGCGCCAGGTCGACCCGCGCGGAGAGCCGCTCGAGCATCTCCTCGCTCTTCGCTGATTGCAGCCGAAAGTACGCTTCGCCGCCTTCGTACGAGGTCTGCAGGATGCGCAGCCCGGCCTCGTGCCACGCCCCGAGCTCCTCGAAGCGGATCCGCTGGAGGACGGTGCCCACGTTCGCCAGGAACTCCATCGCCGCCTCGGGCGAGTACGGCGCCAGCTGTTCGGCCAGCTCGATGACGCGGTGGTGCTGATCGGGCTCGAGCTCAGCGAGGCCCTCGGCCGCTGCTTCGAGGAACTGGAAGGCGGAGCGTCCGTATCCTTTCGCCACCTGTGCCGCCAGCAGCAGGAAACGCTCGCGCACCGGCTGGTGGACTTTCTCCAGGAGGGAGGGCCCGCGGTCGAGGTAGAGGCGGGCGTCGGCCCAGCTCGACTGCGCCAGTTCCAGGGCGTAGGTGAGGTAGGGGAGGCGGTCCTCCTCCCCGAGGCGCTGGAATACTGTGGGAACCTGAGCCAGGCAGGCCGAGGCGAGCTCGTAGCTGTGGCGCGCGAGCTCATCGAGGAAGAGCGCGAGACGGGAGAGCTGGCCCAGCCGGATGTCGCCGGCCATCTGGGCGCTCGTCTCGAAGAACTGCCCCGCGAGGGCCGCGCTCTTCCAGTTTCCCCTGTACAGGCGCCGTCCCAGGCTTGCCCACTGTTCGAAGTGTTCGAAGCCGAACCCATCCAACGCCTGCGGGGCTGCCCGGAGGAATGCTGTCGCCAGGGGTACGGAGTCCGCCGCGATGGCGAGCGCCTCGTGGGCTATCGCCTCGAGCGCTTCGGGAGAGGCGGAGGGCGCCAGCCTGAGGCTCGCGCGGAAGAACTCGTCGGCGGCCTCGAAGGAGCGGAGGTTCAGTTCCGCGAGCTGTAGCCCGAGCCGGGCCCAGTGGTCGACCGCCTCTGCCGGCAGCCGTTCGGCGAGGGCTCGGCAGGCTTCAGTAAACGACGCCGCCACCGGTGCCGGGAACGCGTGGAGCTGCCCGGCATACCGTTCCAGAATCATGTCGGCCTGGCTCATGGGGTTTCCTCCCCTCGGGGCAGCGCCGCCCTCATCGCATCAGTTCCGCGGAGGACGCGGCGAAGGTCCGCGTCGGGTCCTTGTAATCGTAGAAGACCACCTCGTCGGTCGTGGTTTCCCACACCGCGCAGGAGAGCTGGAATCCGTTCCGCGGGTCGCGGGGCTCGCCGGCCGACCCGGGGTTGATGACCAGCACCCGCCCGAAGCGTTGCGCCATCTGGAAGTGCGTGTGGCCGACGATGAGGACATCGCAATCCAGCTCCGCCGCCCGCGCCCAAATCGCTTCGTGCGGGTAGTGATACTCGTCGTACGGAGGCCACGGCGAGCCGTGGGTCATTAGCACCTTCTTGCCGTCGACCTGCACCTCGAGGCGGTACGGCTGGGAATCGAGCCACGCCAGCAGGTCCCTGCGGACGCTCGGCTGGCTGCGCAGCCGTTCGCCCGCCGGGCCGAAGAGAACGTCTTCGTGGTTCCCCTTGACCACGTAGGCGCCGAGGTCACGGAGGAGCTCGACGACCTCATTGGACCATCGGTACTGGTAGACCACATCCCCGGCGCAGAAGAGGGCGTCGATCTCCCCCATCAGCTCCAGGGCGCGCTGCAGGCCTGGCAGGTTGCAGTGGATGTCCGAAACGATGCCGACTCTCATTCGAAAATCGAGGTAACGACCTCCTCGATGCTCCGCTGCACTTCCTGGTCGTCGGTGAGGGCCCAGGTGATGGCCACTTGGCACGCCCGCCGCGGGGCGATCCCCTTGGCGATGAGCTTCCCGGCGAAGATGAGGAGCCGCGTGCTCACCCCCTCTCCGAGGCCATGCTCCTTCAGGTTCCTCACCTTCTCGCCCAAACGGGCCAAGTCGCGGGCCGTCGCTCGGTCGACCCCCGATTCGTGCGCGATGATCTCGGCCTCCTGCTCGCGCGGCGGGTAGGTGAACTCGATAGCGATGAAACGCTGGCGCGTGGAATGCTTCAGGTCCTTGAGCGCGCTCTGGTACCCGGGGTTGTACGAGATCACAAGGAGGAAGCCGTCGGCTGCCTCGATCACCTGCCCGAGCTTCTCCACCGGCAGCAGGCGCCGGTAGTCGGTGAGCGGGTGGATGAGCACGGTGGTGTCCTTCCGCGCCTCGACAACCTCGTCGAGGTAGCAGATGGCGCCGCTCTTCACTGCCCGGGTGAGGGGGCCGTCGATCCAGCGCGTGCCGTCGACGTCGAGGAGGTAGCGGCCCACTAGGTCGCTGGCGGTCAGGTCCTCGTGGCAGGCGACCGTGATGAGCGGAACGCGGTGCTCCTCGTGGCGGCCGCTGCCGGGGGAAATCTTCGTGATCGGCCGTCCCAGGCGGTAGGCCATGTACTCGACGAACCGCGTCTTGCCGCAGCCGGTGGGGCCCTTAAGCAACACCGGGATGTGCTGTTCGTATGCGGTCTCGAAGAGCTCCACCTCGTCGCCGATGGGAAGGTAGTACGGCTCTTCGGCCAGGGTGTACTCCTCGACGGCGTAGATGGTCGCGCCCTTCGGTGCGGTCTCGGTCACGCTCGATCCCTCCCGGCGGCTGCCTGCACACGCGCGGAGAGCGCGTTCCACTCCCGCTCGAAGCGGTCGCGGAGCTCGTCCAGCGTTCCGTTGTTCTCGATGACCACGTGCGCGCGCCGCACCCGTTCTTCGTTGCTCAGCTGCGACCGGATCCTGGCCCAAGCCGCCGCCTCGTCGAGGCCGTTCCGCGAGCGGAGCCGCTGGACCGCCAGCTCCGGCTCGACGATGACAGCCCAGATTTCGTCGGTGAGGTCTTCCCAGCCCGCTTCGAAGAGCACGGCGGCCTCGAGCACGGCCAGCTCGTTGCCGCCGGCTTCGAGCTCGGCGAGCTCCTGGCTCGCCAGGCGGCGGATAGCCGGCCAGACGATGTCGGTCAGCCGCTTCAGCTCCTGCGGCTTTCCGAAGACCTTCGCGCCCAGCACCTTCCGATCGATGGTCCCGTCCGGTGCGAGGATGTCGTTTCCAAAGGCTTCGATGACCTTCGAATACGCCTCGGCGCCGGGCTCGTAGGTGCGGTGACCGAGGGTGTCGGCATCGATGACCGGCACGCCGCGCTCGCGGAAGTACCCGGCCACCGTCGATTTCCCGCTGGCTATCCCTCCCGTCAGTCCGATGACGAACAAACGAAAAACCCCGCGTCTTGCGAATGGGATGGATGAAGGGCGCCGCAGCGCGCGGCACCCGTTCTCCCCTTTGATGTTACCCGCTTCGAGCGGCGGCGTCGCGCAGGGGCACGAACCGCGCCCGGGAGCGCGGAGCCAGCCGGGCGCAGGTGGGGCAGTGGTAGACGACGTCGAGCCCATGGCCGCACTCACGGTCCACGAGGACGAGGTCATGCTCCGCGTACCGCTCTCCCCACGAAGCCATGGCTCCCACCACGACGCCGAGGGCATGACCTTTCCGGGTGAGGAGATACTCCGCCCGCGGCGGGTGGTCGCTGTAAAAGCGGCGCGTCACCACGCCCGCCTCCTCGAGCGCCTTCAACCTCGCTGAAAGAATCGACGTGCTGATGCCCTCCACCGAGCGCCGCAGCTCGCTGAACCGCCGTTTCCCGCGGAGCAAGTCGCGCACGATGAGCAGCGTCCACGGGTCGCCCACGAGGTCGAGCGTGGCGGCAATCGGACAGCGGACCTTGCGGCGGATGACAGCCACTGCGTTGCCAATTGAAACGGAATTCGCTACAAAGAGCAAGACCGAACCGCGAACCTGCTCTCGGGGGACGACCGATGCTCGAATCCACCCGCCGCCTGCTCGCCGCCGTCCGGGACGGTCGCCGCCCCGACGCCGCCGAAGCGCTCGCCCTGGCCGACGAGACCGACCTCCCGCCCCTCCTCGCAGCGGCGGCCGAACTGCGCGACCGCGGACACGGGGACCGCGTCTCCTACTCCCGCAAGGTCTTCATTCCGCTGACGCAGCTCTGCCGCGATGTGTGCCACTACTGCACCTTCGCTCGCCCGCCGCGGCCGGGGGAGCG
>DAOUCS010000157.1:0-6536 GCA_034431815.1 Dehalococcoidia bacterium | reverse complement strand
TGCCCCTGCGAACGTTCGAGGGGCACGCGGACGAAGGGTTCGCTTCCGTCGCCCCTCGGTCGAGGGGCGGACTCCGAGAGTCCGCCTTTTGTTGCCTGGCTCAGGGGCCAGGCCGCGTCATCTTGGCACCTTGGAGGCGAAACCAGGTTGCCGGGCAACCGAACGGTTGCCCCTCTCGACGCTCGGAAGTATGGTACGCCGACCTTCGCTTGCGGGAAAGCCCGCCGCGCGCGCACACGGCGCGATCAGGCGGCGTACACGGCTCCCCAAACGGCCCCGAAGACCGCATGCAGGCCGATGATGGCGATGGGTGTCATCGCTCCGTAGCGCATGCCGAACACACCGGGCGCCTCGACTTGGGCGCCGGAAGGCGTCGCAGCCCGCATCCGCGGGTGCATCATTCCCATCATCGACATCATGACGCCGGCTGCCACGCCGTGAACGACGCCAATGAGGGCCCCCCAGCCGGCAACGCTTGTTTCAATATCGAACGCGGAGACCAGCGCGGCGTAAATAATGCCGAATAGGACGCCCATCATGAAGTGGACCATATATCCGATGAGCCTGGCTGTCGATCCGGGATCCACCATCATGGTCCCGAGCATCATTGGCATGTCCATTCGGACCTTCATCATCGGCGCCATGGCCATCAGAACGGTCATTACGGCCGTGGCTGCGAGCCCAGCAAGGGCGGCTTGGGCGACGCCAAATTCCATATTCTGCCTCCTGCCTTCAGTTCAGAAGGCTACCGTAGCAACCTGACGCGGAACGGTCCGTGATCGGAGTCACCTTCACCAAGCCATTCCCCAATTCGTGACACGGTTCACGTTCACTTCGCCGCGCGCCCGCTACCATGCCGGCGTCTCGCTCCAAGCCAGCTCAGTTCGCTTGAAGGAGGTTCCCTTGAAGGAGGTTCCTATGGAAAATCTCTCTCGACTCTCCCTGCGGACGCTCAGCCGCCGGCGTTTCCTCGCCGCAACAGCAGGTCTTGGCCTTGTGGCGGTCGCCCCGGCCTGCGGGGACGACGACGCCCCCTCTTCCGGGCGTCGCACTCCGACACCCACGTCGACCGCTAGGCCGCGGCAGGGAGCGGTGCTGGTCGGCGATGTGCTCGACCACGCCCTCTGGGATGATCGGTGGCCAGGCGCGTTCGGCTACGTCACGTTCCGCCTGCATCAGGCGTTCGTGGACGGCGAGGAGGCCTACTTCATCCGGACGGATTCCTCGGACCAGGACTTCGCGAAACAGGAGAAGCTCAGCCGCCCCGGGGCCGTCGCAGACATCTTTCTCTTCGATGGCTCCGACCATCCTGCCGTGCTCTCTACCGCGCCGCACCGTGCGGACTACACGCCCGCCTTTCGCGTCCATCGCGTGACGATCGTCCAGCAGGCGGAGGGGCTTCGGTCTGCCGATGCCGTACGTGCGGCAGCGGAAGCTGGCAAGGTGCGCATCGACCGAACGGATATCGTGGTGAATTTCCCGGTCATCCAGTGGCCCGGCGGTTCACTCCCGGTCGACGACGAGCGGCAGGCGTACCTTGGAAAGGGGCAGTTGCTCGAGCCGCCCGACACGTCCATGCTCCAGGTCACCTTCAAGCTGCACGGCTGCTTCCCCTCGAGCTGGTACATCGTCACCGACTCCACAAGCGCCCCGATGGCCGACATGATGCACATCGCCGCGGCTCCTGCTGCGGCGGGACTCACTGAAGCAGGCGCCACCGCCCGCATCCTGGTGTTCGGGAATGGTATCGAGGGCAGCGGGCCCATGGGGTTCCAGAAGAGCGTGATGGACTCGACGGCCGGCGACCCCTCCTGGAGTCCCTACTGGGACCACTACACCTACCTCTGGACGGAGGGCAGCACCCCATCCGTGCTCAAGGCCCAGAGCGACATCGCTCGGGCGGTCGAAGCCGGCCGGCTGCGCGAGTTTCCCGGCACGCCCGACACCAACGGCCAGCTTTTCATGGTCAACTGTCCCGTCCCCGTGCTGGCCGTCGTCTCGTAGCGCGGGCGCATCTGTGGGAGGACGTGGAACGGGCCGGGAAGCTTCCCGGCCCGTTCCACTCGGGAAACCCGAAGACGGAGGGCTACAGGACGACGAGCTGGTACCCGTCCAGCACAAGATCAGCAATGCTGGGATGGTCCATGTATGCACCGCTCAGCGGCGCCCCCGCAGCCTGGAGCTTCTCCCGCACCTGGAAGGCGCCCGAGCAGTAGTCGCACACCTCGTAGGCGATGCCCTGGCTCCTCATCCCCTCGAACAGCCGTGCCATCCGGCGTTCTGGATCCGATTCGGGAGCGAGGAGCTTGGCGGCCCACTCGCTGCCCGCTCCGTCGAAGATGAGGCGGCAGGTGGCCCCCCGTTCGCTCAGCTCTCTCGCATAGAGGAGCGCGTGCAGTGCTCGGGCCATCCCCTCGTGGGTTTCGGCACCAGCCTGAAGAATGATGGCGAAGCGCTTCTCGGTACCCGGCGAATTGCTCATGGTGAGCAGGCTAGCTGCTCGCCGGCGGGTATTTCGTGACCGTCATCACGTCACGCACTTCCTACGCTTTCGTCACCCGAGTGTCCCCGCTGTCCTCCGCGGCCGGGCCGATAATCGTCGAACGGATCGGGTAGAGGGGTGCCGATGTCCAAGCTGCAGCGAGCTGCGAACGCCGTCCGCCGATTCATCCATCCAGAGGTGCCCGAGGAGGAGCTCGGGACGCACGCGCGACGCTATCACACCGTCACCCTCGCCCTCCTGGCGCTCGCCATCCCGCTGGAGACCTACCTCGCCTGGCGGGTGCCCATTCCCGGCTTGGCGCTGCTCCTTGCAACTTCCGCCGCCATCCTCGCGGCAGAGCGCGGCCGGGAGCTCTCCTGGCGCGAACGCCAGCAGGCCATCGAAACGGAAGCTGAACGCCAGGCAGACGCCCTCCTCCGCGACGGGCAAACGGGCCTCCCGAACCGGAACTACCTCATCGACCAGCTCACCCGCGAGATCGCCCGCGCCGAACGGTACGGGACGACCATCACCCTGGCCGTCATCGAGCTTGCCCGCGTCGAGGAACTGCAGCGGAGCTGGGGCGGCGACATCGTCAGCCGGGCGGCCGTCCACGTCGCCGAGACGCTCCGCCGCGTGACGCGCGCCTCCGATTTCCTGGCCCGGCTCGACGAACAGCGCTTCGCGGTCGTGCTCCTGGAATGCACCCGCGAACAGGCAGTGCGCTTCGCCGACCGCATCACCCTCGCGGTTGCCAACCGCCCCCTCGAGCCGGCGGGCCGGCAGCACGTCCCGGTCTACATCGCGGTGCAGGTCCGGGCCACCCAGTTCGAGCGGGAGCGGTTCCGCGGTCCTCTCGACTTCATCAGTGCCGCCGGCGGCGACGTCGTCATCGAGCCGCCCTCCTCCCGGGCGAACGACACGGTGGACGTGCGGGCGATCCGGCGGCGGGCCCTGGGCGAGTTCCCGAGCGTCGATTCGACGCAGGAGTTCGCCGACGCCTGGCGCGAGTACCGCGCCCGCCGCCGGCTCGGCTGAGTCGCGGCCGCCCCCGGACGCGAGAACGAGACGCGGGGGAGGCTACCGCCTCCCCCGCTGGACCATGCGCGGCTCGTGTCCGCCCTATTGCTTCGCCTGCTGAGCGGCTCGCTGCTGGAGCCACTGGTCGAGCGTCATCTGGGTGCTCCAGCGCAGGATCGCACCCTCGAGGCTGGTGATCTCTTTCCAGTGCTCCTGCACCCACTCCGCCGTCTTCACCTCGTCGAGACCGGCGTTGATGCCGGGCCCCTGCACGATGGCGGCGCGGTTGAACCGCCCGGCGCCCGCCTCGATGATGAGGCCCGAATCGGTGCACTCCTTCGAGACGAGGTAGACGACGGCCGGCACGACATAATCGGGCTTCAGCCGCTCCACCAGTTCCGGCGGCATTACCGTGGCCGTCAGGCGCGTGCCGGCCACCGGGGCGATAGTGTTCACCATGACGTTGTACTTCGCCCCTTCCTGCTTCAGCACGTTCATCAGGCCGAGCATGGCCGTCTTCGCGGCGCCGTAGTTCGCCTGGCCGAAGTTCCCCCAGATGCCCGAGGCCGAGGAGGTGAGCACGACGCGCCCGTACGACTGCTGCCGGAACACCGGCCAAGCCGCCCGCAGGACCGTGAACGTACCCTTCACGTGGACCGCGAAGACGGCATCCCAGTCGTCTTCGCTCATGTTGTGGAAGGCGACATCGCGCAGGATGCCCGCGTTGCAGATGACGATGTCGAGCCGGCCCCACTTATCGATGGCGGCCTTCACCATGTTGTAGCCGCCTTCGTAGGAAGCCACGCTGTCGAAGTTCGGGATCGCCTCGCCGCCCATCGCCTCGATTTCCTCGCACACTTTCCGGGCGGGTGCGGCATCGGCGCCTCGGCCATGAGGGTCGCCGCCGAGGTCGTTCACCACGACCTTCGCGCCGCGGCGGGCGAGCTCCAGCGCGTAAGCGCGGCCGAGGCCCCCGCCGGCCCCCGTGATGAGGGCCACCTGTCCTTCGAACGAAATCGCCATGCCGAAAATCCCCTTCCTTTCGGAATTTCCTTCGTCCCGGCGGCCGCGCGTGCGGCCCTGAGGAAGGGTAGCAGGTTTCGCGCCCTCAGGCTTCGCCCTTCGGAAGCGCCGCCCCGATGAGCTCCCGCACGTCCTGCACGCCGTGAGACTCCATCCACCTCTTCAGTCCTTCGAGCACGTCGAGCGGCGCCCGCGGGTTGGCGAACGTGGCCGTCCCCACCTGCACCGCGCTCGCACCCGCCATGAGGAACTCGACCGCGTCCTCCCCCGTGCGGATGCCGCCGCAGCCGATTACGGGGATGCGGACCGCTTGGGCGACGTCCCACACGAACCGGAGGGCGATCGGCTTGATCGCCGGGCCGCTCAGCCCTGCCCGGCCCCGGGGGATGACGGGTCGTCGGCGCTCGATGTCGATGGCGACGCCCAGTACGGTGTTGATGGCGCAAATCGCTGCGGCCCCGGCTTCCTCACACGCCCTCGCCACCGGCACGGGGTCGGTCACGTTCGGCGTGAGCTTCACGATGACGGGGAGGTCGGTGTTCCGCACGGCCGCCCTCGTCGCGGCCGCTGCTGCCTCGGGGTCCTGACCGATCTCCATGCCGCCGGTGTCGACGTTAGGGCAGCTGATGTTCAGCTCCAGGGCTGCAATCCCCGGCACGCCGTCCAGCATCCGCGCCATCGTGCCGAAGTCCTCGATGCGGTCCGGCGCTAGGTTGACGATGACGGGTACGCGCCAGGCCGCCCACCGTGGGGCGAACTCCTCGATCACCCGCTGGATGCCCACGTTCTGGAGGCCGATGGAATTCAGCAGACCGAGCGGCGTCTCGGCGGTTCGCGGCTGCGGATTCCCCGCCCGGGGGCGCGGCGTCACCCCTTTGGTGACGATCGCCCCCAGGGCCTCGATGTCGAAGTGTTCCGCGAACTCGAAGCCCCAGGAGAACGTCCCCGACGCCGTCATCACCGGGTTCTTGAGCAGCAGCCCGGTCTTCGACTGCGGCGCCAGATCGACCTCGAGCCGCAACGCGCTCACCCGCCCCAGTCTAGCGGGCCAGAGGCGAACGGACGTGCTCGCCTACTCCGCCGCCCGCTCCCGGAAGCGGCGGGCGCGCGACCCGTTGAGGGTGAAGTTTTCGGCGTCCCACACCCAATCTTCGTACGAGTTGCGGAACGCTTTCGTCGCGCCGCAGCGCTTGCACACCCCGGCGCTCATCTCGCCGTTCGGCGATTCGATGACCCAGTGGTGTCGGCAGGTGGCGGTGGTGCCGTCCTTGGCGATGGTTCCGGTGCTCATGGCTCCTTCCTCTGCGGGAGGGACGCCTCCCGCGCTAAAGGGAGGCTACCACAGATTGTGCAAAAATGCACAAACCGCCGGTAAAGACGCCGCGGGCCCGCTTCTCATCTCCTGACGGTGTCGGATGGTTGACGGAACGGGGGTATTGACAGCGCTCCGTCAACGCTGCTACACCTCTCCGCCATCAGGGGGCGTCGCCGTGGTCTGCCGATCGGCGGGAGGGCGCGGCTGGCTTGCGTCCCTTCCGCTCGCGGTAGGGGCCGTGGCAGGCGGCGCCCTCTTGCTGTTCTCGACGGCCCTGGCAATGCCAGAACTCCGCGGCGAACCGCTCGGCGGCCCGCCGGGGACGCCCGTGAAGCTCGAGGGGAGGGGGTGGACGCCGTGGAACCCGGCGGCTTTCCGCGATTACGGCATTTTCTGGGACTCGTTGAGCCGCCGCATCGGGAGCTTCCGTCCCGATTCGACGGGGTCCTGGACTGAAATTGTCACCGTTCCGTCGGATGCCAAGCCTGGGAAGTACCGGATAATCGCCTGCGAAGGCGTCCAAGGGCAGTGGACGGCGTGCCGGGAAGTTCCCTTCGAGGTCACGGCACCGCCGACGCCGACGAACACGCCGACGCCGACGAACACATTCACGCCGACGCCGACGTTCACGCCCACGCCGGGCGTGCCAGCCGCGACGCTGGTGGTGCTGCCGGGTCAGACGTTCGTGCCGTTCAC